>CAJONN010000028.1:13674-23424 GCA_905235955.1 uncultured Marinilabiliaceae bacterium | reverse complement strand
AAGACATTTTTTTGTTGTATTCCTTTCGCCACTTCGGGGCTACTTTACTTGCGAAACTTGAGTAAGAATGTAATACATTGAAACTGTGAAAAATACAGTTCACCGCTCAATTTGCAACATATCTTCAGCAAAAAAAATATCGTTATTTTTCAAAAAAAATAGGCTAACTATTGCACAATAAAAAAACATAGTCTATCTTTGCATCGTCAAACGAAAACAACGGGTTGACAACGCACACAAACAATACTGGAGAGATGGCAGAGTGGTCGATTGCAACGGTCTTGAAAACCGTCGTACAGCAATGTACCCGGGGTTCGAATCCCTGTCTCTCCGCAGAATAAAACGGACAAGGCTTTTAAACTTTGTCCGTTTTTTTATATAACCAACACACCCTTCTGATGAAAAAAAACATAATATATATCTGCATCGGCATCGTACTATGCTCCATATTCTACACATTTACAGCATATACCACTCAGCAAGAAAGCATAGCAAACACTGAAACTACACTTGGCGCAACACCACACATAACCAACCTGCCACCTATACCCAACAAAATATCAGTATTTGGCGAAGAATTGCCACTCGATAGGCAAGATGTATACGAAGCATTAGACCGTGAAATACTTACCAACACATTTTGGCACACCAACACCATATTGGTACTAAAACGCTCAGGACGATATTTCCCCATAATAGAACCAATATTGAAAGAATATAACATTCCAACCGACTTCAAATATCTGGCTGTGGCTGAAAGCTGCTTACTTCCCAACGCCGTTTCGCCATCAAAAGCTGTAGGACTATGGCAGCTACTTGAAGGAACAGCAAAAGAACTCGGATTAGAGGTAAACGATGAAGTTGACCAACGCTACGATGCTGAAATAAGCACACGTGCAGCCTGCCAATATCTCAGACGCTCGTATGAGTCGTTGGGCTCGTGGACATTGGTGGCTGCGGCATACAACTGCGGACAAAACAGAGTCAGAAAAAGCATAGCATCGCAACAACAACAGAAGTATGTCGACATACTTTGGAACGAAGAGACAGCACGCTACGTGTTCAGAATAGCAGCCCTCAAAGCAATAATGAGCAACCCTGACAACTACGGCTTCAACCTGACAGAAACAGACATATATCACCCTTATGCACATCGGGATACAACGATAGATAGCAACATTGAAGACTTAGCTGCATTTGCCATTGAACATCAGACAACATACAAAACCATAAAAACACTCAACCCATGGCTGAGACAAAACAAACTAACCAACCCCAAAAACAAAACATACACACTGCGTTTGCCACAACAATAAAAGAGCCATATTGTTTTTGCTAACAAAAAATCAGTTTTTGCGTATAAGCAATCATCATCCAAAAAATAATCAGAATAATTATGGCAAAGCAACCAAAATTCTCATCAGACAAATTGGCATCAGAGTTACTAATATCAGGCGATGCAACATCGTCGAAGGTTGACTTTGTTCTCTCACATATATCAGCTTTAGCAGTGCTACATCAGCGCCCTATGGACAAAACTGCGCCGTACATTTTGTCTGATGTAGCCGACATACTCATAAAGCAAGACTTCTCGCGCAACAGACTCAAACATATTGCCACAGCACCTGATGGCGTCGAACGCCTAAGCGTGTCGTACCCAAATATGCAAGTGCGTTTGGCATTGCGCATCACAGGCGGTGGACGCGAATTGTCATGCACTTACCTATCAGGTTCGGTGAAGTTGCCACAACTCAACGATGCAAATAGCATAGCAGAGTTTTTGATAGATATGGACAGCAAAACATCTCTTTGGCTCAACAATTGGGAGCAAGTGCTCTTTGTGGGCTGGCAAAACTCTATGGAGATGGGGAAAGTAGCTGTAAATATTGAGAACTTCTTAGCCGACAAGGTACAAAAAGCCGGACTAAAGCACAAAATAACAATGCTAACCAACTATGCCGAAATAACCATTGTAGTAGCACAAGGCATAAAACTAACGGCAAAAGTGCCCCACGTAAAGTACGAACGCTCAATAGAAAACCTAATAGACCAAGCTGCAGCTCTCAACGTAGCTTTGTGTAGCGTGCCTGATGATATTTGCATATCAGTGTAGATTTTTATATAAGGAAAGAAAAAACAATACATATTTGCAAAGCCACTATCTGAACAAACCTTTTTTTGGAAGTTTCCTCAAATATTTTTGAGTATTTTTGCGTGCTCAAACAAACAGACAATGCTCAGCATCAATAAAAAGAAACTCATCGTACAGCTATCACAAAAAAAGCAACGCGACCAACACGAACTCTTTGTGGCCGAAGGTGCAAAACTCACAGCCGACCTTGTGCGTGGCGGACTGACACCAACCTACATTGTTGGTCTGCCTGAGGTAATTGAACCATTCAGAGCATCTTGCACCGATGTAAACGACTGCACTGAGCAAGATCTCAAAGCCATATCGCAGCTAAAAACGCCATCTAAACTTGTAGCCATATTTCGCAAGCCCAACATCGAACTTAGCACTGCTGATACACTTGTGCTTGTGCTTGACGACATACAAGATCCGGGCAATTTAGGCACCATCATTCGCACAGCCGACTGGTTCGGACTGCGACACATCATCTGCTCAAAAAACTGTGCCGATGCTTACAACCCTAAAACCATACAAGCTACAATGGGAGCAATAGCACGCGTAAGAGTTGAAGAAGTCGACCTCGAAGTTCTGTTTCGCAACAACAAACAAGGTGCGCAACTGCCAGTGTATGGCACATTCCTCGAAGGTAGCAACATATACTCTACCCCACTCACCACAAAAGGCTACATAATTATGGGCAACGAGGGCAAAGGCATTGCTCCGGCACTACAACAATATGTAAGTCATAAACTCTTCATTCCGCCTTATCCGCTTGGCGCTATCACAAGCGAAAGCCTCAATGTAGCAGCAGCTACGGCTATTGTATGTAGCGAATTCAGAAGGCGCACAATCTGACGTATGAACACTCAAAAAACATACGCTGGGCACATAAGCATGCTCGTGGCAAATATGCTTTGGGGACTTATGGCACCCGTGTCGAAAGATACGCTCAACTACTTTCAGAGCAATGGCATATCAGCATTTACGCTTGCGGCATTTCGCATGATAGGTGCAGCCATAGCTTTTAGCCTTCTTAGCGCATTTCTGAAAAGCGAACCCACCACATGGGCTGACAAGCGCAAACTCTTTGTGGCTGGCATGTTGTCGATAGTATTCAACCAATGCATGTTTATAGTTGGTGTATCGTATACCACACCTATCGATGCATCAGTTGTAACCACTATGCTACCCATCGTTACCATGATAATAGCTGCCATTGTGCTACGTGAACCCATTACAGGACTAAAAGTAGTGGGTGTATTGTTGGGTATGAGTGGCGCAATATTGCTAATACTTGGCAATGAACACGGACTGAGCTTCAACAAAAACAGTTTCATTGGCGACCTGATGGTGCTTGCCGCACAATTTAGCTTTGCTATATACTTGGTATTTTTCAAAAACTTCATCTCACGATTCTCTGTCATAACGCTTATGAAATGGATGTTTTTGTGGTCGGCCATTGTGATAGTGCCTTTTGCATTGCCAAGTATTGTTAGCATCAACTATTCGGCAATGCCTCTAAAGGTTGTAGCAGAGATATGTTACACGGTTTTTATTGGCACATTTTTCTCCTATATGCTTGTGCCAATTGGTCAGAAAACATTGCGCCCAACAGTGGTGAGCATGTACAATTATGTGCAGCCCGTAATGTCGGCCATAGTGTCGTTGGTGTGGGGACTTACCACCTTCGGACTGGCAAAAGGAATAGCTGTAGGATTGGTATTTGCTGGCGTTTATATTGTTACTCAAAGTAAAAAACGAACCGATATGCTCGGTAAATAATGCTCAAACAGATGAAAAAGAGACTCTTATTTATAATGTTGCTCATATTGGCATGCAAAAGTGCAGATGCACAAAGCATAAGCAACAAAGATTCAGTAGATTATAGTTTGGCAATGCTTCATTACAACACAGGCAAAATAGCGCTATGTGTTGCCGAATGCAAAACGCTGATAAAAGGCGGAGGTTACTATACCGACGATGCTCGTGTGCTACTTGCCAAATGCCGCGACACTCAAGGATTCTATCGCGTAGCAAGGCGTATGTATCGCAAGCTTGTAGCTGAAGACAATGCCAATGCAGCCTATCACTACGGAGCAATGTTGGTGCGCAAGGGGCATTATGCTGAAGCTGAGCAAATGCTGCAAAAAGCCATAATTGGCAACAAAAGCAATGCCGATGCACACCTTATGCTTGCAATAGTAAAAGCCAACCAAGGCGAGCGTTTCAAAGCTATGATGCCGCTATACTACTATATGCTTATCAACACTGATGAGGAGCAACAAATAATGGCATACAACAGGCTCTTGAGCCTATGGAGGCAAAGTGCCAAAACACTTGTAATGATAAAAAACAGCAAGCAAGCTGACCCATTCAACGATGCCACCGATGCAGCTATATGCACGTGGGCAACATCAGACTCGATAATGCACCTTGGTGGCAAGGAGCAGATAGAAAAACTGGGGCAATACACCTCGCAACTTTTTAGCTATTTGCTCAACAACTCAGAGAAGAATCTCGACTTTTGGCAAGTAGTTTATTCTGATTTTTTTGTAACACTTGTGCCGCGCAACTTTGTGTTGCCCTACGTATATTACATATCTGATGCATCTCATCATGCTGAAGTTCTCAACTATCTGTCAGGTTCAGAGGGTAATTTGTTCAACGAGTTCAGACTTTGGATGGAGGCACAATAAGGGGAGGATAAATCACCTCAACATAATATAAAAAAGGCTATCAGGGTAGAAGAATCCTAATAGCCTTTTATTATTTGTGTATGCGCTTATGTTACCAATGGAAAGCAAGTCCGAAGCCAAATAACTCTTTGAATTGCAAGCGTGCTCCACGATCGCGAGTGCTAGTTACGAGTTCGCCATTCTCATCTTCATAGGTATAAGTCTCTTTATACTTAATGTCGTCATCGAAGAGAATGTTAAACTTCAAAATTGCTGTCAACCAATCGTTTACATGGAGGTTAAAACCTGTTTCTGCATCAATATCTATATGCTCAGGGTGCTCAACGAGGTTAGAGAATGCGGTAGCTGTGAGGTAATAGTCTACATTTTTTACAAGTTCTTTTTTGTCGACTGTAAGTTTAGCTGTAGCACCATACTCAAAGCGAGAATGCTTGCCTGCATCGACACCATAGTCAGGAGCAAAGATAGTGTCAGATACTATTGTTGTACGACCTGTAATGGGTGAGATGTAGAACGAAAACACGTCAGATGGTTTGTAGAGCATACCTATTGAGAGGTTGATGTAGGCAGGGTTCATAAAGCGTGAAACGGTGTCTATTATCTCGCTGCCATCGTATTTGTAGCCGGGTGCAAATTGTGTTTTGAAGTCGAATAGAGCAGAATAGAACCACTTGTGTTTGTAGGCATTGTAGCCGTAGTTTGATGTGAGTTGTATTTTGTCTTCTGACTTCTGTACGTCTTCGTCTTTGTATTTGGTAAGGCCGTAACCCAAGTCGAGAGTGTTGTCCCATGTGGCGTTTTCTGACTTGTAGTTGGCAAATGTTTTTATAAGGAATGTACCTACTACTGAGTTTTTACCACCGGCAGCCCAGTTTTTGAACGATATTTGGTTGAATGTAAATGAGCCATTACCACCTGTTTTCCAGTTGCTTTCTGGTGCTGCATTTTCTGCTGGTGCTACATCGTCTTGTGCCAATGCTCCTATGCTTATGGTAGCGGCCAAAAATGTAACTAATGTTTTTTTCATTTATTGTGTTTTTTATTGTATTTTTTAGTCTTTGATAATATGCACATCGCGCTGTGGGAATGGTATTGAGATGCTTTGTGCATCAAATTCTTTCTTCACAAATTCGTTCATATAGAAGAATACTGTCCAATAGTTTTCAGAGCGTACCCAGAGGCGCACAACAATGTCGACGCTGTTTTCGCCGAGGTTGCTTACGGCTAAGAATGGTTCGTGTCCATTGTCTTTGAGTATTTTGTCGTTGCGTCCGATGACGGTTTTGATGGCAGCGTATGCTTTGTCGATGTCGTCGTTGTAGCCGATACCAAATGTGAGGTCGACGCGACGTTCGGGTTGCTTAGAGTAGTTGGTGAGCGAGCCTGTAGAGAGTCCGCCATTAGGTATTATCACTATTTTGTTGTCGCCTGTGGTGAGTATGGTTGTGAAGATTTGCACCTCTTTTACTACGCCAGCATAGCCTTGTGCTTCGATAAAATCGCCCACACGGAATGGCTTGAATACCAATATGATAACTCCACCTGCAAAGTTTTGCAATGTACCTGAAAATGCCATACCGATGGCTAAACCTGCAGCACCCAAGATAGCTACAAACGAGGTCATTGGGATGCCTACATAGGATATGGTTGATACTACCAAGAGGGTCTTTAAGCTCCAATTGATAAGGTTTACCACAAATGGTGTGAGTGTGGAGTCTACTTTGCGCAATTCGAGCATGTGCCTAACGGCGATGGTAACTTTCTTTATAACCCAAAAGCCGATGACGAGCATCAGAATGGCAACTATCAGCATTTTGCCGTAGTCGAGTATCGTTGGTATTTGCGATACTAAGATGTCAATAATTTTCTGTTCCATAGTGTTTTATTGGATATTAGTTTATTTTATAAATAAGATAGTTATTCGTAATAAGGTCGGACATCGGTAGCTATCATTCCGCCGGCTTTTGCGGCTTGTAGTCCGGGCTCGGCATCTTCAAATACTTGACATTTGGTAGGGTCTACGCCCATGAGCTCAGCACAGCGCAAAAAAGTGTCGGGGTGTGGCTTGTGTTTTTCTACATCATCGGCGCTCACTATTGCTACAAATTTGTCGGCAAGGCCGGCGTTGTTGAGCATTCTGATGGCGCGTGCTGTGTCGCTTCCGGTACCAACAGCCATTGGTATGCGCCCAAAGTTATCTTCTACTACTTTTACTACGGGGCGTATTATTTCTACTTCGTCGAGGTGTTCGTAGACGTATTTTTGTTTTTCGTCGACAATGGCTTCGGCGGTTGTAGGGGTTGAATATTTATCAATGAGTATTTGTGCTATTTCTATTGAAGCTTTACCAGCGTGTGAGAAGAAGAAGTCGTGATCTATTTCAGAGCCATATTTTCTGAATGCGGCTTGCCAACCTGCCCAATGCATAGGCATACTATCTATCAGTGTACCATCGAGGTCGAATATTAATCCCTTAGCTGCAGGATTGGCTTTTAGATTTTTCATTGTATAAGTTTTCATTTTTACTTTGTTGCAAAATTAAAAAAATTAATAAGATTTCACGCTTCTTTTGTTTGCGGTATTGCTATTTATTCTGATTTTCACCGATGGTTCTTTCGGTTTTTAACTCAAGTTTCGCAAAAGTTAAGTTTATTTTTTTGCGTTTTTTCGTTGATTTACTTGTTGCATAACGGGTATCAAATTGGACACCCTACTTGCGAAACTTAAGTGGGTAACTATGAAGATGACGGATAAATTTATAACTTTGTTTCGTTATGCAATCAGAACACAAACATCAGCCTATCGAAATAGCTATTATCGACCGCAATGTGCTTACGTGCTTGGGGCTTAGGGGTATTTTGCTCGATATTGTTCCAAATATTGTGGTGCGTACATTTTCTACTTTTTTAGAATTTATGGATGACACTCCTTATATGTATGCGCATTACTTTGTTTCATCGGCAATATATTTTGAGCATAGTCAATTTTTCAGAGAGCAACAACGCAAAACTATTGTTTTGTCAAACGGTGAAAATACTCCACAGATGAATAGTTTGCTCACGCTCAATATTTGCCAAGATGAGAAAAAACTTGTGAAGAGTTTATTGAGTTTGCGCCAATATGGGCATGGTGGCGGTGTGATGCATACGGTGAGTGCGCCTTCAAATTCGTTGGGTTTGTCAGGGCGCGAGATTGAGGTTTGTATTTTGTTGGCAAAGGGCTATACAAACAAGGAGGTAGCTGATATGCTGAACATTAGCTTAGCGACAGCTATTTCACACAGAAAAAATATTATGGACAAACTTGCAGCGCAGTCGTTGGCTGACATTATTATATATGCTGTGCTCAATGGCTTGGTTGATGTGGCTGAACTTTGAAAATAAAGATGAAAAAGTTGTGTAGTTTTTGAGGATTCTTTTTTTCATATCAACAAAAAAACTTCTAAAAAATGCGCTACAATTATTAAAAAATGTATATTTGCATTTATTAATTAGGAAATACAATAAAAAACAACAGCTATGGCTAAGATATTAACAAAGCATTTTCAGTATTCAGGCACTGACGACTTTGATACAGCTCTTGATACACAAATCAACGATTTTTTGACGGAAGAGAAAGTGTCTCCCGAAGATCTTATCAGTATAAATTATGAGGGTCATTCGGCGCTTGGTGTCAACACATATTCAGCACTTGTGGTCTACAAAAAGTAAGATACATAGTGTGTGTAAGCGAAAGTGAAGAAAAAAGCATTGTTGCATCTCTGTGATGAGCAGAGGTGCTTTTTTTGTTGTTGGCAAGAGGAGAAATCTGTATACACTGCACAAAAACATCTTTAGTGAAACAAAAAGCCAAGAAAAATGATAAAAATTATCAGACGAGGACTTTACATGGTTATATGCTAAGGTCTAAAAACTGACAATTATCACCAAACTAAAGATATGGACTACGTACATTATGCAGCCATCGACATTGGCTCAAATGCAGTAAAACTCTTGATAAAACGCCTCGAATCAGCATATTTGGGTACGTTTACTAAAGTTGTTACTTTGCGTGTACCACTTAGGTTGGGACAAGATGTTTTTACTACGGGGAAGATATCAGAACGCAAAATGTACGACTTGCGCGATATTATCAAAGCATTTGCTTTGGTGATGAAGGTGTATGGTGTGAAGAAAAAGAACTTCAGGGCATGCGCCACTGCAGCTATGCGCGAAGCTACTAACGGACACGAGGTAGCAAACCTCATCAGAACTTCGCTTGACATTGATATTGACATTATTAGTGGCATTACTGAAGCTGCTATAGTGTGCGCCATACACGCCAACCGTACTCAGGCAAATGAGCTATTATATGTAGATGTAGGCGGCGGTAGCACAGAAGTAAGTCTTGTGTGCTATGGGCATATAGAAAAAACAAAGTCGTATCCGATAGGCACAGTGCGCATACTCAATGGAGCTATAGCTGAAGGTGTTAGCGAAGAGCTTGTGCGCGACATGGAGCTAATAGCCATTGACCATCCGAACCTCACTATAGTTGGTGCTGGAGGCAATATTGGTAAGCTCTTCAACCTCACTGATGAGCACGACCTTGCAGAGCAATCGATAAAGCCAGAAGTACTTCGCAAGCTATATGACAAGCTCAGTGCGCTCAGCATAGAACAACGTGTTGCACAATTTGGGCTGAAGCCAGACCGCGCTGATGTTATAGTGCCAGCTGCAAATATATTCTTGCTCATAGCTGATGCTATTAAAGCTGAGTCAATAGAAGTGCCGTCGACTGGGCTTGCTGATGGTATTATTGAAGATATCTTTTGGCGACAAACAGAGAAGACTGCACGACTATCCCCCAAATAAACAATATTTTTCAGGGGGGGGATTCTATTGATTTATGTAGAGGCGATTTTTTGAGAGCAAAGTGTAAGTT
>CAJONN010000028.1:0-13645 GCA_905235955.1 uncultured Marinilabiliaceae bacterium | reverse complement strand
CTTGACAATTTACACCAAATAAGAAGTAAAAATAGGCACAAAATATAACAGATGATATAAAAAATCAGAATTAATAGGACCTCCCTTCAGTTGAATAATTTTTATCTTTGCCGTCAAATTGTGTTTTAAATCAAATATCAACAGTTGAAACAGCTATTTTTAGTCATATTATTTCTAACAACATCAATATCAATCTTAGCACAAACAGATTCTACGAGAGTAGATGCGCCTCAGCCGGGTGAAGGCATAGGAGCATTCTTGCTACGCAACGGATTGGAACCTGCAGCATACAAAACAGAATTTATCAAACTCAACAAAGATAAATTGGGCAAAAACAATGCGCTACTTCTGGGGGTAAAATACAGAGTGCCCATAAAGCCTGACGATGTTGTAGTTGAACCACTTTTGGGCGAGAACAATAAGATGGTGAAGATAGTAAATCATAGCCTCAAAGGTGCTACATTTTACTTAGTTAGCGGACATGGCGGACCAGACCCGGGAGCTATGGGCAAGCTCAACACTCACGACCTATGCGAAGATGAGTATGCCTATGACATTATGCTACGCTTGGCGCGCCAACTAATGGCTTGGGACGCTACTGTGCACATAATCATACAAGACCCTGACGATGGCATACGCGATGATGCCTACCTTGAATATGACACACATGAAACCTGCTTAGGACAAGCCATTCCGCTTGACCAAATACAACGCTTGCGCCAACGCTGTGTGGCCATCAACGAGCTATATGCCAAAGAGCGTACGGGCTATTGTAGGTCAGTATTCATACACTTAGACAGCCGAAGCGAGAAAGAACGCATTGATGTATTTTTCTATCACTTCATCAAAAGCACAAAAGGCGAACGGATGGCAAAAACGATGCGAGACAAATTTGAAGAAAAATATAAGAAATATCAGCCCACACGAGGTTTTAGCGGCACAGTGAGCGAACGCAACCTCTATGTGCTCAAAGAGACCAATCCGCCAGCTGTATTCCTTGAACTTGGCAACATACAAAACGCTAAAGATCAGGAGCGATTTATAAAAGCATCGAACCGAGAAGCACTGGCACAATGGATGGCAGAAGGCATCTTGGCTGAATACAAAAAAAATCCGAAGTAGACATATGAGAGTAATATCAACAGTGCAAAATATGCTTGTAGGCTTAGGCGCAATATATTTGGGCGCATGCACAACTCCGGAACATATACGTGAGAATGCCAATATCCGCATCGACCAGTGTGGATATCTGTCGCAACTACCCAAAATAGCATTGGTAGACAGCAACATACACAACTTTGCAATAATTGATGCCAACGGACAAATAGTATTGACAGGCAAGCCTGAAGCTGCACAATATTATGCCGAAGCTGGCAAAAAATATCGCAAAATAGACTTTACGGAGATAACCAAAGTTGGCACATATACATTGGTAGCAAACGACACAGCATTTTCGTTTCCGATAAACATTACTGACGATGCCTACACCCAAATAGCAGCAGCTGCGCTCAAAGCCTTCTACTACAACCGTTCGGGTGCAAGCCTCAGCGCACAATATGCCGGAGAGTGGGCTCGCGAAGGCGGACATGCTGACACTTGCGTAGTGGTACACAAATCGGCAGCCTCAACATTGCGCCCAACAGGCACAATCATCAGTTCGCCTCGGGGCTGGTATGATGGAAACGACTACAACAAGTACATAGTTAGCAGTGGCATATCGACATACACACTTATGCTTGCAGCTACCATTTACGACCTTCAGGCTATAAAAACGCACGTAGGCATACCAGAAACAGGCAACTTCATACCAGATATTTGGAACGAAACACTCTACAACCTACGTTGGATGCTAACTATGCAAGACCCAACAGATGGCGGTGTATATCATAAGCTTACAACACTTGCAACAGACAGTATACTAATGCCCAATGAGTGCAAACAACAACGCTACGTAGTAGGCAAAACAACGGCAGCAACTCTTGACTTTGTAGCAACAATGGCATACGCCTCGCGCAACATAACCAAATACGACCACGCCAACGAGCACAAACAGCTGACCGACAGCTGCATACGCGCAGCAAAACGAGCCTACACTTGGGCTGAACAACATGCCAACAAAACATTTGCAAACCCCAGTGATGTTTCAACACCAGAATATGCTGACGAGCACCTTGCCGACGAATGGTTTTGGGCAGCAACCGAAATGTGGCTTGCTACGGGCGACAACAGATATGTTGAAAAGATGAAAAAGAACAACCCAGTACAACTCACAGTGCCCTCATGGCGCGATGTAGCTACATTGGGCTACTACTCGATGCTCACCGAACACCGCATGCCACCCACATTCAGAGCCAAAACAACATTGCTGCAATTGGCCGATAGTCTTCTGACACAAAGTGCCATATCGCCCATAAAAATATCGATGAGCAACTATCAGCCAAACAGCAACTCAACAATGGCAAATATAGGTATGCTAAAACTCATAGCCTACAAAGCTACTGACGAGCCTCGCTACTTCAACTCAGCCCTTGACGACCTGCACTACTTGCTTGGACGCAATCCGCTAAGCATGTGCTTTGTTACGGGCTTTGGAGCAAACTCGCCTCACAACATACATCATAGCATCTCGGTAGCCGACACAGTAACAGCCCCCATACCCGGACTGCTATGTAGCGGACCAAGCATAGTTTCAGTTACCGACAGCACTAATAGCAAACAATATCCGGCACTATCATACACCGACGCAGCAAACAACGCCTCAAGCAACGGAACATCAATTACACTCAACGCACCTTTGGTATTTATGCTTTGGGGCATCGGAACACTATGATAGTTTTTTGAACTATAAAATACTATTTAAGAATAATTGTCTAATATTGACTTATATATATGCAATAAGCAATTGTCAGTTGTTGATATTATTAATACTTTTGCGCAGCAAAAAACTTTAGATAACACGTGAAACTTATTGTAAAAACCCTCTACGGAGCGGAATCGCTGCTCAGCAAAGAACTTGAGCAATTAGGAGCAACCAACATTAGCGAACAGCGACGTGCTGTAACTTGCGAAGTGCCCGACTACCGAACATTGTACAAAATAAATCTTTGGAGCCGTTTTGCATTACGAGTGCTAATGCCTGTTGTTGAAGCAGTTGTAGCCAACGACAAAGAGCTCTACGATGCAGTCAGAAACTACGAGTGGCATCGATTCATCACACCTGACAAAACGATAATGGTAGACCACATGTCGTTTTCGTCAATCTTCCCCGACTCGCAATTTATAGCAATGCGCGCCAAAGATGCCATAGTAGACCAAATACGCGAAAAGTGCGGTGCTCGCCCCTATGTAGACATTGACAACCCAGACATAATGCTCAACATTCACGCCACCGATAACCGCATTGCCGTATCACTCGATGCAAGCGGATATGCACTCAACCGACGTGGCTACCGACTGGGACAAACACAATATGCAACCAACGAAGTACTTGCAGCCATACTTGTAGAACTATCAGGATGGCAACCAGACATCACCCTTGTTGACCCAATGTGTGGCACAGGCACAATATGCATAGAAGCAGCACTCAAAGCTCGCAACATAGCACCAAACATCTATCGGAAAGATGGTTACAGCTTTATGCAATGGGATTTGTTTGACCACAACGTATGGAACGAACTCATCAGCGAAGCCAAAGACCTACAAACCGACACACGCCTACGCATATTTGGCTCAGACATAGACGGCGAAGCACTCGACATAGCCAAACACTCGACACTTGAAATAGGACTCAACAACGGCGTGCGCATACAACGCAAAGGCATACGCGAAATAGAACGCGCTACAGAAGACGGCATGATAATAACCGTACCACCATACGTACAAGAAGAGGGACGCCGCGACTTAGACGACCTATACAAAGAAGTTACCTACTTTATGTCGCGCAAATTGCCTGACTACGATGCGTGGATATATAGCACCAACCTCAAGGCACTCAGAGCAATAGAATATAAGTCAGAGAAAAAATATCAGCTCTACAACGGCTCACAAGAGGGCAACTTCAATATGTACCCATTCTGAAAACAAAGTTTTGCCAATAGATAAAATTTACATTTGCGAAACTTGAGATAATTATTTAACTTTGCCAAGATAGAACCATAAAAAATTAAAACAATATGGCTAATAAAAGAACACTCAAAAAAGGCGTAGCGTATTGGACTGACGACCTTATAACCACACTTTACTACAAAAGTGCCGTATCATCTACAGATAACGAAAAAGTAGCCGAACTCATCGTAAAATCGGCAAACATAAAAAGTGAATTCATTGCTCGCATCAACCACATCGACAAGAAAGATGACAAAAAGGCTGTAAGAGCATACTTCAAGAAATTTGATGAAGATTTTGTAAAAGAAGTATCGGCAATAGCTGAAGAAATCAACAAACTCTAATTTTTTTTATGAGGATAAAAGCGAAAACAACATCCTCACAAAAAAAAATACAAACAATCTTATCAAGACGCTGCAGACGCTTGACACATAGCCGATGTGGCGTCTATCTTTTTTTGTTTCTTTTGGAAAAATAAAATACAGATGAATAATTTGACAACGAAATCAGCTATATTCGTTGTAACAGCAATGCTTGTGGCAAGTTGTTCAGATCCAAAAACAAACAATGTGAAAAATCCATACTACACATCAACAGCACCATCAGACTCACTTACCCCCGAAGCCATGTGGCAATTTGGGCGAGTAGGCAATGTAGTGCTATCGCCAAACAAAAAAAACATAGCCTTCACAATTGCATTTACCAACATAGCCGAAAATGCAAGCTATACTGACATCTACACACTACCAACCGATGGCGGAAAACCGCAGTGCATAACTAGCACCAAAGAAAACGAAGACCAAATAAGCTGGACACCCGATGGGCGCATAGCCTATTTGGCACCCAACAATGGCGAAACACAAGTATGGACAATAGATCCCGATGGCTCAGCGCCAACACAAATAACCAACATAGAAGGTGGCATTGAGGCATATCAGTTCTCGCCCGACGGACAAAAACTGCTTGTAGTAAAACGCGTCAGATTAGACCAAACCATAGCCGACCGCTACCCTGACCTACCTAAAGCCAATGCACGCATCGAAACCGACATAATGTATAGGCATTGGAACCAATGGGCCGATGGCACATACAACCACATACTCGTAGTACCACTTGCTGAAGGCAAGCAAAATGGCGCCCCCACAGACATAATGGAAGGCGAACGATATCACTCGCCACTAATGCCCATGGGCGACATAAGACAAATAAGCTGGACACCCGACAGCCGAAGCATAGCCTACACATGCAAAAAGAAAACAGGCAAAGAAGCAGCCTTCAGCACCAACTCTGACATATACCTCTACGACACACAAACACAACAAACAACTAACCTCACCGAAGCCAACTTAGGCTACGACATCAACCCACACTTCACCCCCGACGGGCGATATATGCTATGGCAAAGCATGGAACGCGATGGCTACGAATCTGACAAAAATAGGCTCATGCTGATGAACATTGCCACAAAAGAGAAGTTTGACCTATCGGCTAATACAGAAAACAACATAGACTACTTCACCCTCTCAGACGACGGACAGAGCGTGTGGGCTATAATTGACGACAAAGCAAAAGACCAAATATTTCGCATAAGCCTCGAAAACGGCACAATAAGTCAGCTCACCACAGACACCTGCAACTACACATCAGTAGTTGATGCAGGTAGCTTCCTCATAGCCGAACGCATGAGCATGAGCGCACCAAACGAAATATACAAAATAGACAAGCAAAGTGGCAAAGCCGTATGCCTATCAAACATCAACACCAAAGCACTTAGCAGCATGGAGATGGGCAACGTAGAAGAACGCTGGATAACCACAACCGATGGCAAGCAAATGCTTGTTTGGGTAATATATCCGCCTCACTTCGATGCCAACAAAAAATATCCGGCATTGCTCTTTTGCCAAGGTGGGCCACAAAGCACAGTAAGCCAATTTTGGAGTTTGCGTTGGAACTTTCAGCTAATGGCAGCCAACGGCTACATAGTAGTTGCACCCAACCGAAGAGGCTTGCCCGGCTTCGGACGCGAATGGAACGAGCAGATAAGTGGCGACTATGGCGGACAAAATATGAAAGACTATCTTTCAGCCATTGATAACATAGCAGCCGAAGAATATGTAGATGCCAACAGACTTGGTGCCGTAGGTGCAAGCTATGGCGGCTACTCTGTATATTGGCTCGCTGGACATCATCAAAAACGCTTCAAAGCATTCATAGCACACTGTGGCATATTCAATATGGAACAAATGTATGCCACCACCGATGAAGAATTTTTTGTTGATTGGGAATTCAAAGGCGCACCTTGGGATACCAACAACGCAGCAGCTCAAGCAAGCTACGCCAATTCACCCCATCTATTTGTCAACAAATGGGACACACCAATAATGGTGATACATGGCGAGAAAGACTTCCGCATACCATACATACAAGGCTTAGAAGCATTCAATACCGCAGTAATAAAAGGTATAGAAGCTGAGTTTTTGTATTTTCCAGACGAATGTCATTGGGTGCAAAAGCCACAAAATAGCATATTGTGGCATCGCGAATTCTTCCGCTGGCTCGATAAACACCTCAAATAGAGTTATTTATGAAACCATCATTTAGCAAATACTCATTTGTTGCAAGCATAGTAGCAACTACATTGGTATTGGTTTGTTGCAAAAGCCAAACCAGTGTAGTTGCGCCAGCAATAGTGTCAATGCAACAGGTAAAAATGGACGGCACAGCAGATGCTACGCTTGACAGCATAATAACCTTCTACCGCAACGACATAAACAAACTAATGATGCGCAACATAGGCATTTGCGACGACATACTTGAAGCCAATCGCCCAGAAGGCGGACTATCGCGCATGGCTGCCGATGTAGTGCTATTTGAAGCCATCAAAGTGTGCAACGAACTTGGCAACCAACCACCCGTAATAGCACTACTCAACAATGGCGGACTGCGCACATCGCTACCCAAAGGCAACGTAACAGTGCAAAACATATTTGAAATATCGCCATTTGAAAATTCACTGGTAATAATCACCCTCAACGCCCAGCAACTACAAGCTATGTTTGAGCACATAGCTCAGCGCGGTGGCGAACCAATAAGCGGTGCCACACTTACCATAAGCAATGGCAAAGCCAAAGAAATAACCATTGACGGGAAACCCATCGACAACAACGCCCAATACATAATAGCCACCAATAGCTACTTAGCAGCAGGTGGCGACGGCTTCAGAATATTGCAAGAATGTGAGCAATATGATACAGGTCTTATGGTGCGCGACCTGATGATAGAATATGTAGAAATGCTCAGCAAACAAAACAAACACATAGCCGACCCGGGCAACATCAGAATAAAAGTTGAAGATAACGAATAACATAAAACAAGTTTTATGAAAACCAACCGACGCGACTTTTTGAAAAACTTAGGTGCACTTGCACTATGTAGTATAGCAAGTAGCTCAGAGTGGGCAAAAGCAGCCATACACACACACAAGCCAACAGCAATGCCACACAATGCTACACGCCACCTAACCATATTGCACACCAACGACGTGCATAGCCACATTGACCCCTTCCCGGCCGATGACGTGCAATATGCCAACTTGGGTGGCTACGCTCGTCGCAAAGCATACATAGACAAAGTCAGAAACGAAGGCAACGAAACACTCGTATTTGAATGTGGCGACATGTTTCAGGGCACACCATACTTCAACTTCTACAAAGGCAAACTCGAAATATCGCTCATGAACCAAATGGGCATAGATGCCGTAACACTTGGCAACCACGAATTTGACAACGGGCTCGATGTACTATGTGACCGAATAGAAGAAGCCCAATTTCCATTTATCAACACCAACTACAACTTCACAAACCAACGCGCCAAACAACTCATAATTCCGCACAAAATATTCAGCAAATGCGGCATCAGAATAGGCGTATTCGGACTTGGAATAGACGGCAACGGACTCATCACCGAAGCCAACCTACAAGGCACAACCTATACTGACCCAATATTAGTAGCACAACGCACAGCCCACTACCTACGCCACGAACAAAACTGCCAAATGGTGATAGCACTCACACACATTGGCTATGAAATGAACTCAACAATAGACGACAAAAAATTAGCAGCCCAAACCAGTGGCATCGACCTAATATTGGGCGGACACTCGCACACCTTCTTACCCGAACCCGTAATAATAAAAAACAAAGAGGGACATGACGTAGTTATAAACCAAGTAGGCTTTGGTGGCATCAACGTAGGGCGCATCGACGTGCTCATTTCCAACGATCCGAACAACGCTAAAAATAACAAATTGATAACACTCAACGGAGCATATCCACACATTGTTAGTTAATAAACAAAGCTGATAAATTTTTAATCATTCCTAAAAAATAACTCTATAAAAAACACCACAATTGCAGATAGTACGTATTTATTAAGGTTGCGAAAAAACAATAGTTTTAGGCAATTTTTATTGAATATATTTTAGAGTTGTCAATAAATTGTCAGCAAGTAGATAACTAAAAGCATAGAGATAGTTTTGCCTCATTTTATAACCATCAGACCATTTTTTTTAAGCTAAAAAGTTTCTTATTTTCGCATTGTCGCCCATCCAAATAAAAATCAGATGACGATAAGATGAAAAGTACAAAATAGTCAAAAGTACTAATATGAATTGCTAATAGCAAAGGAACCTATGATAACCACAGTTATTAAACGTGACGGCCGAGTAGTTGGCTTCAACAAAGAAAAAATATGCGCAGCAATACGCCGTGCAATGCTTCATACCGAAAAAGGCGAAGACGAAAGCTTGATATATAAAATAGCCGACAAAATAGAAATTTCGGGCAAAGAGAAGATGACTGTGGAGAGCATACAAGACTGCGTTGAAATAGAGCTCATGAAGAGCCCACGCAAAGAAGTAGCCCAGCGCTACATAGCCTATCGCAATCAGCGCAACATAGCTCGCAAAGCCAAAACGCGCGACATCTTCCTCGAAATAATAGAGGCCAAAAGCAACGACGTAACACGCGAAAACGCCAATATGAATGCCGACACACCTGCCGGCATGATGATGAAATTTGCATCAGAAACAACCAAACCATTTGTTGACGACTTCTTGCTATCAGAAGACGTAAGAATGGCCGTAGCACAAAACTACATTCACATTCACGACAAAGACTACTATCCGACCAAGAGCCTCACATGTGTGCAGCACCCACTCGACCGCATACTCGAAAAAGGATTCTTTGCAGGACATGGCGAAAGTCGTCCGGCAAAACGCATAGAAACTGCATCGATATTAGGATGCATCTCGATGGAAACAGCACAAAACGAAATGCATGGCGGACAAGCCATACCAGCATTCGACTTCTACTTAGCACCATTCGTCAGAAAAAGCTATATAGAAGAAATAAAGGTACTTGAGCAGCTCTACAACGCCGACTTCAGCCACCTATACGAAGCTCCCATTGCCGACTACCTACCACTTGAACTCGACGGCCTAATAGGCGACGACCGCATAAAACAACACGCCATAAACAAAACCGTTGGCAGAGTACACCAATCAATGGAGGCATTCATTCACAACATGAACACCATACACTCGCGCGGTGGCAACCAAGTAGTGTTTAGCTCCATCAACTATGGCACCGACACATCGGCCGAAGGACGTTGCATAATACGTGAAATACTCAAAAGCACATACGAAGGCGTTGGCAACGGCTCTACAGCCATATTCCCCATACAAATATGGAAGAAAAAACGTGGCGTAAGTTACCTGCCCGAAGACCGCAACTACGACCTCTACGTGTTGGCTTGCAAAGTTTCAGCACGCCGATTCTTCCCAAACTTCCTCAACCTCGATGCAACATTCAACCAGCACGAAAATTGGGACGTCAACGACCCACAACGCTACAAATACGAAGTAGCCACAATGGGTTGCCGTACACGCGTATTTGAAAACCGCTTCGGACCAAAAACATCTATCGGACGAGGCAACCTCTCATTTACCACCGTCAACATTGTGCGCATAGCCATAGAATGTATGAACTTTGTTGACCAAGAAGAACGCATCAAGCACTTCTTTGCCCGATTAGACAACATAATGGACATAGCCGCAAAGCAACTCGACGAACGCTTCAACTTCCAGAAGACAGCCAAAGCAAAACAATTTCCGCTACTTATGTCGGCATTATGGATAGGTTCTGAAAAACTCAAACCATCAGACACCATAGAGAGCGTCATCAACCAAGGTACACTTGGCATAGGCTTTATCGGACTTGCAGAATGCCTTGTAGCATTGGTAGGCAAACACCATGGCGAAAGCGAAGAAGCACAAAAACTTGGCTTGGAAATAATAACCCACATGCGCGACAAAACTGTAGAATATAGCGAAAAATATCAGCACAACTACAGCGTACTTGCAACACCAGCTGAAGGCTTGTCAGGTAAATTTACCAAAAAAGACAAAAAAAGCTTTGGCATATTGCCCGGCATAACCGACCGCGAATACTACACCAACTCAAACCACGTGCCAGTATACTACAAATGCTCGGCAAGCCACAAAGCACAAGTAGAGGCTCCATATCATGCACTTACAGGTGGCGGACACATATTCTACATAGAGATAGATGGCGATGCCACACACAATCCCGACGCTGTAATGAACTTTGTTGACCTCATAGACAAATACAACTTGGGCTACGGCTCAGTAAACCACAACCGCAACCGTTGTATGGATTGTGGCTACGAAAATGCTGATGCCGACATACAAGTATGTCCTAAATGTGGCGGACAAAACATCGACAAGTTGCAACGCATAACGGGCTATTTGGTTGGCACAACCGACCGCTGGAACAGTGCAAAACTTGCTGAACTCAAAGACAGAGTAACGCACGACTAAGCAATGCCCAAAATATCAATACTCAAAATAGTAGAAAGCACCACCGTAGACGGACCCGGCATACGCACATCAGTGTATTGTGCTGGGTGCCTCAATGGATGCAAAGGTTGCCACAACCCACAATCGTGGGATATCAACAATGGCATCAGAACCGACATAGACGACATCTTGAAAGTAATAAAAGACGATGATGCACATGGCGTAACATTTAGCGGTGGCGACCCAATGCTACAAGCCTCAGCATTCACCGAATTGGCAAGGCGCATACACAACGAACTCAACAAAGACATCTGGTGCTACACAGGCTATACATTTGAAGAAATACTACACGACGAAGCAAAGAAAAACTTAGCAGCCGAAGTTGACGTGATAGTAGATGGACGCTTTGTGCTCGAACTAAAAGATGCTGACCTACTCTTCAGAGGCAGCAGCAACCAACGCATACTCGATGCACGCAAATCAATAAAAGCACTAAAACCTATACCCTATAATTATAATCCATATCCAAAATTCGATTTTGGCTTATAGTTTAAATCTTATTTTTATTCCTTTTTCTGTATAAAACTGAAACCTGAAATCTATTTTAGATAAAATTATTAATAGTTTTAGGCGTTAAAAACTAAAAAAGTAATACATTTGCAAATGATATGACTGAAGATTGAAAATCGGCAGTCATTTTACTTATTGAAATAAAATAGAGGTTTATTCAAATAATTTGCAAATGTCAAAAGTATATATTCCCAAAGGCTATCAGCCTATTCTCGATTTGAGACAAACGGAACTTGGTATACAATACATCAAAGATTTCTTTCAGCAAAACCTTTCAGCAGAATTGCGTCTGCGTCGTGTAACAGCACCACTTTTTGTATTGAAAGGCACCGGACTCAACGATGACCTAAACGGAGTAGAACGCCCCGTTTCGTTCCCCATCAAAGACCTCAACGACCAAAAAGCTGAAGTTGTGCATTCGCTTGCAAAATGGAAACGCATGATTTTGGCCGACTACAGCATCGAAGAGGGCTACGGAATATATACTGATATGAACGCCATCAGATCAGACGAAGAACTTGACAACATACACTCTCTCTACGTCGACCAATGGGACTGGGAGATGACACTTGCCAAAGAAAACAGAAACTTAGACTATCTGAAACAGGTAGTACGTCGCATATACAGCGCCATAAAACGCACCGAATATGTAGTATACGAACGTTATCCACAACTCACACCGCAACTACCTGATAACATTCAGTTTATACACGCTGAAGAGCTACTACGCAAATATCCAACACTCACCCCCAAAGAGCGCGAAGACAAAATAGCAAAAGAGTATGGCGCAGTGTTTATTATGGGCATAGGTGGAGAATTGTCAGACGGCAAGCCACACGATGGTCGTGCCCCTGACTACGACGATTGGTCGACACCAAACACCGATGGCTTCAACGGCTTGAATGGCGACATTGTGGTTTGGAACGACACACTCGGACACTCGTTTGAAATATCATCAATGGGCATTCGTGTTGACAAAGAAGCTCTTTTGCGTCAGCTCAAAATAAGAGGACAAGAAGAGAAGAAAGAGCTCTATTTCCACAAACGCCTAATAGAAGGCACATTGCCTCTGTCGATAGGTGGTGGCATAGGTCAGAGCCGCCTGTGTATGTTCTACCTCAAAAAGGCTCATATAGGCGAGATACAAGCTAGCATTTGGCCTGACGACATGCGCCAAACTTGTGCTCAAAACAACATTCCGCTCATTTAAAGAGAGAGAGGGAGGGAAAGATAGCAAGCGATGCTGGGTACGATAGTAAATGCATGTTGCATTGTGGTGGGCAGTAGCGTAGGCTCGTTGCTCAGAAGCAATGTAAATGAGAAGTATCAAAACGTACTCTTCAATGCTATGGGATTGGCATCGTTGGCATTGGGTTTCAATGCTTTTACGAGTAACATTTCGCATTGCGACTTTCCAGTATTGTTTATCTTGAGCCTTGCTATAGGCGGATTGATTGGTACAAAAATAGACATAGACAAACGCATATCAAAAATAGCAAACCATAAGAGCGGCAGAAGCTTTGTTGAAGGACTCACAACGGCTTCGCTGCTCTTTTGTGTAGGCACATTCTCCATTGTAGGACCAATACTGAGCGCACTCAACGGCGACAACACATATCTCTACACAAACGCTACTCTCGACCTTGTTACATCTGCCATATTTGCAGCCACTTACGGCTGGGGCATAATGCTGGCAGCACTAATACTTTTTGTATGGCAAGGAACATTTTATTGCGTAGCCACATTTGCAGCCAATAGTAGCATAATGCAAAGCGGACTGATATACGATATTTCAGCTGTAGGCGGAGTGCTGATAGTGTGTTCTGGCTTATCTATTCTAAAAATAAAAGATTGCAAAACGCTCAATCTGTTACCATCGCTACTGATACCTGTAGTGTGGCATCTTTTGAGTTACAAATTTTTAGATTGACCTTTAGTCAAGTTTCACAAAATAGGAATTACTAACTTAAGTTTCGCAAGTAGAAATGTACTACAAACAAATTTTCAAACACAGCCTTTTCATTAGTCTTTTACTTTTTCTGTGCCGACAGAAAAAGTAACAAAAAGAACTCGTCGCTGTTGCCACTCCGCTAA
>CAJONN010000027.1 GCA_905235955.1 uncultured Marinilabiliaceae bacterium | reverse complement strand
AATCATCGTTGAGTCTTGCGGAAAGAAAAAGTAAAATTAATGGGAAGGTCATATATTGGGGACTTGTTTGCAGAACATTTCTACTTGCGAAACTTGAGTAAAAAAATAAAAAATTACTATCAAATCAAAAAAAAATATATCTTTGCAAAGATGTGTATAGGTATGTTATTGAGTAATATATGTTGAAAAAACAGAATAAAAATAAAACATACCTATAAACATATATTATCTGCATACGTAGTTATTTCAAATATTTGTTTTGAAATAATTCAGAAACTAAAAACCAAGTATAATGGAACAAGCAAATAGTATAAATAGCAGCCGAAAAAAAATTTTGGTAGCCGAAGATACAGAAAGCAACTATATGTTGGTATCGTTCATTCTAAAAAACGAATACGATTTGCAGTGGGCTCACGACGGCGTAGAAGCATTGGAAATGTACGAATCGGTCAAGCCTGACCTTATACTAATGGATGTCAGAATGCCCCGTTTGGGTGGCATTACAGTAACAAGTAGAATACGTGAGAAAGATAAAATAACACCAATAATAGCACTTACAGCTTTTGCTTTTGAAAGCGATAAAAATAAAACCCTCGAAAGCGGTTGTAACGATTTTGTGGCAAAACCAATCAACGCCAAAAATCTGAAAGAACTAATCAAAAAATACATAGGTTGATAGTAGTATAAATACCTATTGTTGATACTTTTGGAGTATTTGGAGAGAATAAATTGAAAAGTTGAACTAAAAATTTCAACTAAACATTGTATCTTTGCCAACGATTGTTGAAATCGTGCACCTTAAGGTGTAAAAACGGATTTTGAAATAAGAAACAGAAAGATATTATTGTAAAACTTACATGGAAAGACGGGTTGTTATAACAGGAATGGGCATCTATTCGTGCCTAGGAAAGTCGCTTGAAGAGGTTAAAAACTCTCTCTATACCGGAAAGTCAGGCATCGTATTCGATCCCGTGCGTAAAGAGATGGGATTCCGCTCTGCACTTACAGCCAAACTTGAAGAGCCCAATCTGAAAGGCATTCTTTCAAGAAATCAGCGTGTATATATGGCTGAAGAGTGTAAATATGCCTACGTTGCAACCAAAGATGCCTTAGATTATGCAAATTTAGATCTTGATTATCTTGAAAAACATACAGTAGGTCTGTTGTATGGCAACGATAGTAGTGCCGATGCAGTAGTCAAGAGCGTTGATACAATGCGCGAAAAGAAAGATACTACACTCGTAGGATCAGGCGCAATATTCCAGTCGATGAACTCTACCGTAACAATGAACCTTGGTACATTGTTCAAATTGCGTGGCATCAACATGACCGTATCAGCAGCTTGTGCCTCAGGTTCGCATGCCATAGGCTTGGGTTCATTGCTCATCAAGTGGGGATTGCAAGACGTTATCGTCTGCGGTGGCGCACAAGAGGTCAACCCATTCTCAATAGGCTCATTCGATGGTATCTCAGCCTTCTCAGCTCGCGAAAGTGAACCAACTAAAGCCAGCCGTCCGTTCGACCGCGACCGCGATGGTCTTGTTCCGGGTGGTGGAGCTGCAACAGTTATCATAGAAGAGTACGAACACGCAAAACGTCGTGGCGCACCAATCTTGGGCGAAATAGTGGGTTATGGATTCTCGTCAAATGGCGACCATATATCATCGCCTAACGTTGACGGACCTGCAAACTCACTCAAAATGTGCTTATCGCAAGCAGGTATGGGCATCAAAGATATTGGCTACATCAATGCACATGCAACATCTACACATGTAGGCGACACCAACGAAGCTAAAGCCATCTACAACGTCTTTGGCGATGTGAAAGTGCCTGTTACCTCTACCAAAGGACAAACCGGACATGAAATGTGGATGGCAGGTGCTAGCGAGGTGATATACTCAATGCTTATGATGAAAAACGACTTCATAGCAGCCAACCTCAACTTTGAAAACCCTGACGAAGACTCAGCCAAACTCAATATACCGGGTGAGAGAATATCGGCTCACTTCGATACATTCCTATCAAACTCATTTGGTTTTGGTGGAACAAACTCAACACTTATAGTAAAAAATCTTTAAAACAAATTCATAAACTTCAATAAGATACAAATGGAAAAGCAAGAATTAATTGATCAGATAAACGAGGTCCTCGCCGACGAATTCGAAGTAGAAGTTAGCGATATCACTCCTGACTCTAACATCAAAGATACACTTCAGCTCGACAGCCTTAGCCTTGTTGACATGGTTGCATTGATTGAAAGCACATTCAGTGTTAAAATTCAAAATTCAGAGCTCCCTTCAATCAAGACATTTGCTGACCTCTACGAATTCATTGGTGCTAGAATGTCTAAGTAATTACCACAAAAAAAGACGAGTATAATCTTGCCACAAAGTGAGATATGTTCGAAATGAACTATCGATGGATATTCGAAAAATATATGAAGAAGTAAATATTGGAAAACTATTGTATCATCATATTCTTACATCTGAGTTTGTTGATGATGATGATGTGAAAAGTAATATTCTGATATTTAGGATTTTAGATTATTCGATAGTTATTTGATACATCCGATGTTGGTTAGCTTTTAGCTTGTCAGCATCGGTTTTATTATTGTGTGTGAAAGTGGATATTTTGGTAATTTGTTAGATTAGAAAATGACGGAATTAGTTTTAAGAGCTTACAGATATTTATCTGTTCATAAATTCATACGAATAGCAATGCTTGTTATCAGTTCATTGCTATTTGTGGCTGTTGGTTTGCAGCTCTCGTATGATGAAGACATTTCATCGTTGTTGCCATCAACCAACAATGGCAACGAAAAACTTGCTTTTTCAAGTCTGCGCGTAAAAGACAAAATTTTTATTCAAATAGCTAATAGCGATGATTCTTCTGAAGCTGACCCTGACGAACTTGTTGAGATTGTTGACGAATTTGTTGATGCAATTCTTGAGGCAGATTCAACTAATAAATATATCGCTGATGTTTTCTACAAGCTCGACGAAGATATGCTTGTTGATGCCGTTACATATTTGAGCGACAACTTTCCACTATTTGTTGGATCTGACTCTTATTCTATCATCGACTCGTTGCTCGACGAAAGCAAAATAGCTACAGCAATGGCTGCCAACTACGAAACGCTGACCTCGTCGGAGGGTATGGCAATGAAAGGTTTCATAGCTTCTGACCCTATTGGTTTGCGCAATGTTTTGCTGAGCAAAATGAACAAAGTGAAAGAGAGTATGGGGGGCAGTCATGCACTTTATGATGGACATCTATTCACCCCAGATACTACTGAGGCTTTGGCATATATATCGCCCAATTTTCAGTCGTTCGACTCAAAGAGCGGACAAAAATTGGTTTCTTTGCTCGAAGAAAAAATAGCATATATAGAGGCCGAACATGAAGGCATTCGCATATACTATCATGGCTCGCCAATTCAGAGTGTATACAATTCGCGTCAGATAAAGAAAGATTTGGCTCTTACCTTGGCATTCTCTCTTGCGCTGATATGTGTTATTATTATGCTCTGCTTCAAAAATTGGTCGACGCTACCTATGATACTCG
Organism: uncultured Marinilabiliaceae bacterium; assembly: GCA_905235955.1. Lineage (GTDB taxonomy): Bacteria > Bacteroidota > Bacteroidia > Bacteroidales > Marinilabiliaceae > W3P20-009. Next base: position 10,116 of record CAJONN010000027.1, on the reverse strand, counting down.
GACCAGTTGTTTACGGAGCATTTTTTGCTCTTACAATGATGTATATCATCAAGGGTACAATGTCGCTTTTGGCACTTGGCATTGGAGCTATTGTGTTGGGTGTGGCGCTGAGCTATTGCTTGCATGTAATAACTCACTATAAGTATGTGAGCAAGCCAGAGCATGTATTGCGCGACCAAGCTAAGCCTGTATTTTTGGGCTGTCTTACTACCATAGGTTCGTTTTTGGGCTTGCTCTTTACGCAGTCTGATTTGCTCAACGACTTTGGCTTGTTTGCTTCGTTTGCACTTGTTGGAACAACATTTTTTAGTCTCATATTCCTTCCGCACTTCTTCAATCCGGTGCGCAATCGCAAGTCGAAGAAGGCATTTCGTTTCTTGGAGCGTTTCAACGCACATCCGTTTGAGCGTCATGCGTGGCTGATGGTTATTATCATTTTGGTTTGCTGTGGTAGCTTCTATGCGCAAAGGTTTGTTACATTTGATTCTGATTTGTCGCATATTGGCTATACTGCCCCCAAGGTGTTGCAATCTCTCAACCGATATGCTGACAAAACGCAAAATGGCTATACCACAACATATTATGCAGCATCATCGTACGATTTAGATTCGGCATTGATGACAAGCAGAAAGATAGTTGCAAAGCTTGATAGCCTAAAGAAAAATGGTCTGATACATGGTTTTTCAAACTCTTCAGATCTCTTCCTGACTACTGCTGAGCAAGAGGCAAATATTGAAACTTGGCAAGCTTATTGGACAAGTGAAAAGGTAGAAAAAGTGCTTAGCGATGTAAAGAGTGCGGGTGCTAAATATGGCATCAATGCTAGCTATTTTGCTCCATTCGAAGAGTTGCTTACGGCTGATTATGAGACTAATAACTTGTTTGAAGCCGATATTTTGCCCGACGGATTGTTGGCAAATATGATAGAGTATACTGATAGTGTTTACATGGTATTCACATCGGTGCAGTTGCGTCCTGAAGATAAGTTTAGCATCGGAAACGAAGTGATTTCAATACCAGATGTTGTGGTGGTCGATCCAATGTTTTATGCCAACGAAATGGTGCTGACAGTCAACAACGACTTCAATATAGCTCTCAACATCTCAATGGCATTTGTGTTTATAGTACTATTGCTGTCGTTTAGAAATGTAACTCTCTCAGTATTAGCATTTTTGCCAATGACACTAAGTTGGTTTATAGTTCTCGGATTTATGGGTATCTTTGATCTGAAATTCAATCTGATCAATATAGTAATATCTACGTTTATATTTGGTATAGGTGTAGATTATAGTATATTTGTGATGGAAGGATTGCTATCAAAAGCGCGTTCAGAAGTAGATCCGAAGCTACTTATCTATCACAAAACGGCCATCTTCTTCTCGGCTGTAGTGCTGATGATAACAACAGGTTCGCTCATATTGGCCACACATCCAGCTCTCAAGTCGATAGGCATAGCTACTATTATAGGTATGAGTTCGGCAGTAGCGTTGGCTTATACATTGCAGCCGTTTTTGTTCCGTATTATTGTAAAATTGATGTTGAAGTATAAAATAAATGCCAAGTGGCTGAAATAGACACTGAATATAGCATGTCAGAGAAGTTTGATGTAGTTGTTATCGGAGCCGGTTTGGGTGGTTTGGAGTGCGCATTGTCGCTCTCAAAACATGGTAAGCGCGTATGTGTGCTTGAGAAAAATGCACTTTTGGGAGGGTGTTTGCAAACATTTAGGCGTAAAGGTCATTGTCTCGACACTGGGTTTCATTATGTTGGCGGATTAGATAAAGGGCAGATGCTCTACAAATTGTTTTCGTATTTTGGGCTGATGAATTTGCCTTGGGTGAAGATGGGGGAGCAATGTTTTGACGAAGTGGTAATAGGTAGCCGCCGATATTCGCTTCCGCAAGGTTACGATAACTACAAGCAGGCACTTTTGCAATATTTTCCGCATCAGAAAGATGGCATCAATGAATGGGTAGACTTACTAAAAAAAGTGGGCGACAACACAGATAAAAGTTTTGAGCCACGTTCGGTAGATGAATTTTATACGCAGTCGCTTTTTGCCCAGTCGGCTTACGATTATTTGCAAAAAATATTTTCTGATAATGACATTATTGATGTCATATCTGGTCCGTCGATCAAGATGGAACTCAATGCCAATAAATTGCCACTCTACACATTTGCTCAAATCAATTGTAGCTTTTTGCAAGGAGCTTATCGACTCCGAAATGGTGGTATGCAGATAGCTGAGCAGCTGCGCATGCAGATAGAGGCTAATGGCGGAGTTGTGCGCAGAAATGCAGAGGTTACGGGCGTTAGCGCAGTTGATGGCAAGGTTGGAGCTGTTGTAGTGAATGGCTCTGAGCACGTTGAAGCTGACATTTTTATATCTGATTTACATCCAGCAACAACAATAAATTTGTTGGCCGAAAGCGGTTTGGTGCGCAATATCTATCGCAAGCGTATAAATAATTTGGAAAATACGTTTGGTATGTTTACTACGCATATTTTGCTCAAACCCAATACAATAAAATATATTAGTCATAATATTTTTGCCTATTCAGAGTCAAACTTGTGGCACATAGAGCAACGTCCATCGGAGGGTGAAGTGAAAGAGATATTGATAAGTATGAATCCGCCCGAAGATGCTACAAACGAATATGTTGACCATTTGGATATTTTGACACCAATGCAATGGAGTGAGGTAGAGAAGTGGTTTGGCACGAAAATTGGATACCGAGGCGCGGACTACGAACAGATGAAACAGAACGTAGCGCAAAAGTGTTTGGAGATGGCTTCAAAATATATTAGTGGCTTGTCAGATGCCGTAAGTGCAATATATACAAGCACTCCTCTTACTTATAGTGACTATATTGGCACAAAAGATGGGGCGGCGTATGGCATCAGAAAGGATTACAATCAGCTTATGTATACCATTTTGACACCACGCACACCAGTTGCCAATCTGTTTCTGACGGGACAAAGTTTGAATCTACATGGTATTTTGGGCACATCGATGACTGCAATGTTTACATGTGCTGAAATATTAGGAATGGAAACAATAGTAACCGATTTGAAAAACATATAATGAAAAAAATAGTTTTCTCAGTCATTTTGATGATGTCGCTTACGTGCGCATCGGCTCAGTTGAAAAATGCTGATGGTAATGCAACTATTGCAAAAATAAAAACAGCCAACGAAAAGGTTAGCACTATCAGTTGTAAGTTTAATAGAACTATAAAGCAAGCTATGATAAACAAAGCAACTGAGAGCAAAGGCGACTTTAACTACACACGCGCCAATAAACTTAGCATGAAGTATACTACTTCTGATGAGTTGGTTGTGATAAACGACAATGATGTGGCAATAGGTAAAAATGGCAAAACACGTACCCTGAGGTCTACTGGTAAACATGCTGAACCACTTGTCAATACGCTATTGGGCTGTGTGTCGGGCAATTTGAATAAGCTTGATGGTAAGCTTGAAAGTGTAAAGGAGAGCAACGGTGCAACAACAGTTTTGGTAGATGTTGATAACTTCAGAGTAGGGCAGAGCCGAGTAACCAAAGTAGAGATAAAATATGACTCAAACTTGCTTATTCAGAGCATAAAAATGATAGAATCTGACGGCAGCTACACTCTGTATGAACTGCAATCAGTAACTACCAACAAGGCTATTGCCGAGTCAGTTTATGCTATCTCAAAGACTAAGAAATAGCGAAGGGAAAATACATAGAAAATATCTTGAAAGGGCAGGGCTATGAAAAAATGATTAGCACCTGCTCTCTTTTATTTCAGATACGCTTCAGCAAATTTGTTGAAGCCTTTTGGGGTGGCGCATACTACCATAATGTCGCCTTTGTCGAAGTGATAAGGTTCGGTGAAAATATATTTGCCAATGCGCGTTTCAACATCTTTGCCAATGATATTTTGCTTTATTGCTTTGCGTTTTACGGCCACCAATGTCATTTCATATTTTGCTGTCATCTGACAGTCGTCAGGTGTTTGGTTTAAGAAGTCGTTGGGCACTTCAATCTCATACATTGTCATGTTCTCTGTGAGGTTGTAAGTGGCTTTTACTCTGTCAGAAACAAGTTTGTTGGCAATGGCAGTGGCGGCTTCAGCTTCAGGGTTGACAACAGTAGTGATGTTGAGTCCGTGTAGCACAGTTTCGTGTAGTGGCGATAGGCTTCGTCCGACAATGTTTTTGACACCAAGTTTTTTGAGCAGGGCTGTTGTTTGTATTGAGGCAGCCCAATCTTCGCCAATAGCTACTATTACGCAATCAACCTCTTTTATGGGTTGGCTGCGCATAGCAAATTCGTCGACCGAGTTGAGGCAAACTGTGCCTGTTAGCTTGTCTTTGTACTCTTCAACCACAACTTCTCGGCTGTCGATGCCAATAACTTCATGTCCCATTTCGCAAAGTTTGGCTCCAAGACTTGCTCCGAAGTTGCCCAATCCGATGACTATAAATCTCATTTCTGACTATTTTTTTAGGTGTGTGATTATACTGTTACATTTTCGTGTGGATACGAATAATATTGTTTTGGTGCAGGCTCAATGAAGCATAGTGCAAATGATAATATGCCTATTCTGCCTATAAACATAGCTATCAGCAATACAATTTGTGATGGCATAGACAGATGTGTAGTTACATCGAGCGTCATGCCACCAGTGTAGACGGCCGAGCTGGCTTCGAACATAAGGCGCGTCATGCCTATTTGCGGATCGAATATTTTGAACAATATTGCACATGAGAGCATGAAAAAGCCCGACAGACCTATTATTGCAAAGGCTCTGCGAATAGATTGCCCAGATATTTGCCTGCCATATACCTCTATTGTTTCGCGTCGTTTGAGCACAGAATATATGTTGAGCATAAAGATGGCAAATGTTGTTACTTTTATGCCACCGCCTGTTGATAGTGGTGCGCAGCCAATCCACATAAGCCCCGTCAGCACTAAGAGTGTTAGTGGTCCTAAGTGGGTGAGGTCTACAATGTTGAAGCCCGCAGTGCGTGCACAAGTCGACATAAAGAAGGAGTTGCATATGCGTGTGCTCCAGTTGGCATCGCTTTGCGTAAAGTTGCTTTCGGTGCAGATGAATATCAGTGTGCCAACTATCACTAAGCCTATGTGCATGAAAAATATTATGCGATATGTAGCGTTGATTAGTCTTGACCTGAATATGTCGCTGTAGTTTTTGTTGAGCAATTTGTATACAAACATTTTGATGTGATGTTTGCACCAATCAATGATGGCTGATTGAAGTGGAAAACCAAGTCCGCCCAGTATCACTGTGAAAGCTATGATTATTTGCAATGGTTTCAATCCACAGACCATAGGGTTCATCATACCATTGTCTACATTGGAGAATCCGGCATTGCAAAATGCTGAAATAGAGTGGAATATGGAGTAAAAGATAAGCGAATTGGTTGACATGTTGGGGTCGCGTGTTTCTAAATAGTGAAAGATGAGCCACGCTGCTCCCACTTCAATGATGAATGTTACAACCATTATTCGCTTCAGTGTTTGGAATATGCTTGTCATGTTGTCGGCACTCACAAGGTCTTTTATCACAAACTGGTTCTGAAGCGATGCTTTGCCAGTTAGCGAAAGTGCAAAAAAACATGTAAATGTCATCACACCAATACCACCTACTTGTATGAGTATGAGCAATATACCTTGTCCGAATGGTGTGAATGTGGTAGGTATGTCGATGGTGAGCAATCCATTGACGCATACGGCTGATGTTGATGTGAAAAGTGCATCAAAAAATGACAAGTCGCCATAATGACTTTTGGGCATCAGCAGCAGCCCGCAACCTATTGCTATGATAATGAGGAAGCTACCAATAAATAGTGCTGTAGAACTTGTGCGCCTGCCAAGTATGGTGATGCCAAGCCTGAGCATTTCGTTGATAGCTATTATGGCTACAATGGCCGAGATGGCATATTTGTGCCAAACAATGTCGTGCCAGTCGCCAAGAATGACACCAAACTCGGGCATATACCAATAGTAGAGGCAGATAGATATGGAATATATAAATTCGCTGAGCGGTAGGCGGTTGCCGATAAAAAGGAAACTGAATAGTTTCTGTATCTTTTGCCAAACTTCTGACGGAATAAAAAGCCTAAGAAATTTGCGCCACAAAATGCCTATTGCCTGTTTCAGGCTACGCTTGGCAACCTTTCTGAAGGGTTGTGTATTGACAACATTACCAAGTGTTTGTAGCGGACTGAAAGCATTGGCTCGTATGTAGCTGAGCAGTTTGTATATCTGCACCAAGGCAAATAACCCGATGATGTTTCGGTTGGCTTTGAGCAAGCTGAGGCTGATGTCAGGTGTAGTCTCAAAGCCAATTTGCCAAATGATGTTGCTCAGGCACCAAACAGAGGCTATTATTGTAACAATATCAACAAATATATTTATAGGTTTTCGGCATAGCTCTATTATCTTGTCTACATGAAAACTGATGCTATAATATATAGTTGATATGGCATTGACAATGTTGTTGATAGCCCAATTTTTGTTTTGCCTTACAATTTCTGTCAGTTCTTTTATTTCGCTAAAAAACGACATTTAGAAGTGAATTAGGTAGTCTTGTACTTCGGTGAAAGCTCGCTCCATGTTTAGCATATTGCTAATCAAGAAGTGTATCATATCTGGCCATTTTTCTTTGTTGTATATGTCGCCATCGGTTTTGATGTAGATGCGTGCGCAAGTGTCGCCAGCCTCTTTTACATACTCTTTTTCCCACGTAAGCTCGGCGCCAAATGTTTGCTCAAAAAGTGTTTTGCAGTTGAGCATTTTTTGCCACAAAGTGTCGAGTTTTGCGTTTTGTATGGGGTTTATCTCCATAGCTACCATAGCCATTTCTCTGTTTACGTCGAAACGCAAATCGAGACCTTTGATACCTGTGCGGTCGAATATCCACTTTATTGGGCGACCATTTTGACCGGGTAGTCGGCGAGTTTTGCTTTCAAGTTTGTGCCAAAAAGCATGGCGTATCTCTTGTGCTTCTTCTTTGCTATACATGTGTTTGTTGGTTTTATTTCTGCTGAATCTTAATTGTTGTTTTGCAAAGAAAAGAAAATAAAATTTTGAATAAAATATAACCGTTAAAAAAAAATGCATTTCTTCACAAACATCAAAATTATCGTGTCGTTAGAATGGTAAAAAATATAAAAAATGTCAAATAGTATGCTAATATGTCAACAATAAATATCACAAAAGATGCCTTTGTTGCGTATGAAATTAGTTGTTGTTTATTATTTTTGGGGCTGGGTAATGCCTATTTATATTTTTGGTAGAATGCAAAAAAAATTAAAATATATCCTTATTGTGCTATTCGTTGTTTTGGCAACGCCATATATCTTGGCGCAAGACGATGATGCTCAGCTTGATAGCATGATAAACCAACTTGCATTTTTGCCCGCCGACACCAATAAACTCGCATTGCTCAACAAAATATCTTATGAGCATTATTGTGTCGATTCTGTTGAAAAATATGCCCAAGAACAACTACAACTTGCACAAACATTGCATCATCAATACTACGAAGCTAAAGCATTGGGCTATCTGTATTGGTGCAATTTTCATTACAACGACTTTGTAAAAGCCAACGATTATGCCTTCAAAGCTATTGTGGTAGGCGAGGCTATGGGCAACAAACGCATAGTGGCAAGCAACTATCTCAACTTGGGCATCACATACGCTATGATGCAAGATGCTACACAAGCCGACAATTATTATCATAAAGCACTTGATATATTTACACAAATGGCCGACAGTGTGCAGATGTGCGAAGTGCTACGCAACATTGGCTACAACAACAGCATCTATGAGATGTATGATGCCTCAGAAGAGTGTTACCAGCGCGCCCTCGACATTGATATGCGCCGAGAAAATATCGAAAGCGTGTCAGAAGATTTGCTCGGATTGGGCAACCTATATTATAGTCAATATGCCAGCATGCTTGAGCCCGACAGAGTTTTGCTACAAAAAGCTAAGCAATATTATCTGCAAGCCTTAGACTATGCTTTGCAAATAAACTATGACTACTCTTATTTTATAGTATATGCCGAGCTGCCATTGGTAATGATATCAGAGCTCGACCAAGAAAAATATGATGATGAACGATGCACGCAACTGCTCGATAGCTGTAAAACATTGATAAACAACGGATATATCAAAGCAAAGAAGTTTGGCTATGAAACTGACAAAATGGACATCGACTTTGCTTGCATATCATACTTAGTAAAAGCGCACGAATATGACAGAGCACTGCAAATGCTCGACTCGCTCAATGTGCTTTTTGATTCATCACCAGAAACTTATAAAAATCAACGAGCCAAATATTACAACGCTCTTTCAATGTATAATCGCGAAAAAGGCAACTACAAACAAGCCTATCAGGCACAAATAAAATATGAATATTACTATCGCCAAAATCGCAAAAAAGACTATGAAATAACAGCGCGCATCAATATGGCTCAGGCACAATTCAACGACCAGCTCAACCAGCAATATCAGCGCGAACTGACACTGCAAAGCGAAGCCGACAAAAATGCAATTATAAGTGCTGCAGCCATTGTAGTGCTACTGCTCGTATCGGCTCTGACAATGGTTATAGCTCGCTCATATATTCGCTCAAAGCGCAACAATGCTCTGCTCGATGCCAAAAATATAGAACTCGAACAGCAAAAAGAGGAGACATTGGCACAAAACGAATGCTTAGCACTGCAAAATCAGCAAATAGAGCAACAAAACCAAATAATAACACAAGTCAACAACGAAATAACTGATAGCATCAACTACGCCAGCATTATACAACGAGCTGCATTGCCATCAGAGCAACTGCTCAACAGCATATTTAGCGAACACATGGTGGTGTACAAACCGCGCAATATTGTTTCGGGCGACTTTTATTGGGCAACACAAACCGACCACTACAAAATGATAGCCGTGGCCGACTGTACAGGACATGGTGTGCCCGGCGCATTTCTTAGCATGCTTGGCATGTCGATACTTGACTACTTGGCACTCAACGAAGAGAAAAATACAACAACAATCAACGCAGGGCAGATGCTCGACCACCTACGCGAACTCTTCAAACAGTCGCTTCACCAATCAGACAACACCAACCATGACGGCATCGACATGGCACTGCTCATCATCAACAATGCAACTTATGAAGCCTACTATGCAGGTGCTTTCCGCCCAATAATTGTAGCTCACAATGATGACCTAACACTCTATCCGGCCGACCGTATGCCTATTGGCATACATTACAATGAAGTTGAACACTTCACCAACAACGTCATACAACTATATCCGTCAGACATCGTTTACCTCTACAGCGATGGCATAACCGACCAATTTGGATATCCTGACGATAGCTACAAAGAAAAAAAATTTACTGCTCGCCGACTTATACAGCTTCTAAACAATATAAAAACATTATCTTTGCACGTTCAAAAAACGCAGATAGAAAACACAATAAGCAAGTGGACTACCACTGCCGATGGACTTCATCATTGCGAACAGACCGACGATGCCGTACTTATTGGCATCAGAATATAAACAACAATGTCGCACATACTTCCTATTATTATGCTCGTTGTGGCCAATGTTTTTATGACAGTAGCATGGTATGGCCACCTCAAACTTCAACAACTTGGAGTAATAAAAGACAACACACCTCTTTATCTTATCATTGTGCTTTCGTGGCTTTTGGCTTTGCCCGAATACCTCATTCAGGTGCCCGCCAATCGGATTGGTTTTGAGGGTAATGGTGGCGCTTATAGTCTTGCGCAACTCAAGGTTATTCAGGAAGTTATAACACTGCTCGTCTTCTGCATTTACTCTATGACAGCTTTCGGAATGCACTTGCAATGGAACCATATAGCTGCATTCTTCTGTATGGTGTTGGCAGTAGTGTTTATATTTTGGAAATAAAGTTGTTGCTGATATTTTCTTAAGTTTCGCAAGTAAAGTAGCCACGAAGTGGCGAAAGGAATACAACAAAAAATGTCTTCCAACAATAAGCACGGAACCCGATTTTCACCTCGCGGTTGTCGCCTTTGGCACGGAGCGTAAAGAAAATTATCGTAGCG
>CAJONN010000026.1 GCA_905235955.1 uncultured Marinilabiliaceae bacterium | reverse complement strand
AGCGGAGTGGCAACAGCGACGAGTTCTTTTTGTTACTTTTTCTGTCGGCACAGACCCGAAGATGATTGAGCGTAGCGAAATAAAAAGTAAAAGACTAATTTGGAAATTTGTTTGTAGTACATTTCTACTTGCAAAACTTGAGTAAAATAAAAATATGTATATAGAAAAAAATAGAGTCGTTAAAAACACTCTCGCTCGACAAACTCAAAAATTGTGGCATAAAAAAACATCTATAGATAACGTAATAGGTAACTTGTAAATGACTTAATATCAATGGATTATTTACCAACCGATCCAGCCATACTCGTATCGAGCATCAACATGCTCTTGCGCGACGAAGAGTTTGACACTCTTGAAGCACTATGTTACAACTTTGGCAAAGACCCACAAGAGGTGAAAAACTACTTGCAAAAACACGGATATGTGTATAGCGAGGAGCAGCGACAAATGCGCCCAATAGGTTACAACAACTCAATGGTAGCAAAAGAAAATATAGAAACAGCATATTGTTTTTTTCATCAGAAACAGCGTGTGTATCAATACTCTACAATGGAGTGGCAAAAAGACGACATAGAATATGCCATAACATCTTATCTTGACACAATGGAGCCTGAACTATATGCACTCATAGCCAAAAATAGGCAAGGCTTCTTGCGCGAACACATGCTCTTTGGTGCCGACCTTGCCGATGCAGTAGCTACACTTGAACAGATGCTAAAAATATAAAAGTTTTTTAACGGATAAAACAAATGGGTATAAACGCAACACTATTTGTTACATTTATGAAGATAAGTGGCTTTACACTTGGTGGTGGAATGGCTATGGTACCAATGATGCAAGCCGAAGTTGTTGACCACCACAAATGGCTCAGCCAAGAGGAGTTTATGGACATATTGGCAGTAAGTCAAGCTACGCCGGGCATCTTTGCAGTTGACATGGCAAGCCATATAGGTTACAAACTCAATGGCATCAGAGGTGGCATTATAGCTGCACTTGGCAATATTGTGCCGTCGCTCGTCATAATATTGCTCATAGCCATATTTTTTACCACATTCAATGACAACTATTGGATTGAAGCCATCTTCAAAGGCATTCGCCCTGCTGTGGTAGCACTGATTGCTGCACCCGTATTTAGCATGGCCCGACGTGCAAATATCAATAGGCACAACGTTATATTGCCCATAGCTTCTGCATTGCTTATTTGGCTTTTTGGCGTGTCGCCACTGTGGATAATTGTAGGCGCAGCATTGGGTGGCTATTGCTACGGCTTGTATCTGAAAAAAGGAGGCAAAAAATGATATTCCTACGGCTTTTTCTTACATTTAGTAAAATCGGATTGTTCAACTTCGGTGGCGGATATGCTATGCTTTCATTCATTCAAAACGAAGTTGTAGTGAAAAATAATTGGCTCAATAATGCCGAATTTACTGATATTGTTGCTATTTCGCAAATGACACCCGGACCTATTGGCATCAATGCTGCTACCTACACGGGCTACACTGCCGTAGTCAACGATGCTGCTATGCAATCACTCTGCATTGCACATCCATCGCTCATCTGCTTGCTGGGCATTTTGGGAGCTATTGTGGCTACTTTGAGTGTTGTTTGGTTGCCTTTTATTGTTATGATTTTGGTGAGCAAAGCCATTCTGAAACACAAAGATAGCATCGTTACGCATAGCATTTTTGGCACATTACGTCCTGCTATTGTCGGACTATTGGCTTCGGCGGTGCTTGTTTTGCTATGCAATATAAACTATTGTCAGCTACATCACTTCTTCTCGGCTGCCTATAACTATGGTATTAATAGCGCAACATTTGGCTCGCTTGCACAGTCCAAAGTGCAGTTTTTTCTCAGCATTGGCATCTTCGTTAGCATACTTGTTGGCACTATCCGATGTCGTTGGAATCTTATATATGCCATATTGGGTAGTGGCATTGTAGGGGGCATTGTCTATGGAGTGTTTGGATTTTGATTTTTTTTAGTTCTAAGTTTTAAGTTCTAAGTTTTAAGTTTGGAATCTACTGAAAACATAAAGGTGCTCGAAGTTAGCAATAAGGCATTGCTTCATGAATTTGTGATGCTACCATACTCGCTCTATCGCACCGACCCGCTATGGGTGCCGCCACTCATATCTGACGAATTTGCATTGCTTTCACCTCAAAGCAATCCGGCTTTTCAGTTTTGCGATGTAAAAATGTGGATAGCTAAGCAAAATGACAAAACAGTTGGGCGCATTGCAACTATTATAAATCGTCTTTGGCAAGAGAAAAACAATATGCGCTATGGCAGGTTGTCGCGTTTTGAGTGTATCAACAATAGGCATGTAGCCAATGCACTTTTTGCAACTGCTGAAGCCTATTTGCGCAACACAGGTATTGTGGCAGCCCATGGCCCGCTTGGTTTTAGCAATTTCGACCATCAAGGCTTGCTTGTTGAAGGTTTCGAGCATTTGCCATCTGTCGCATCTGAATATAGCAAACCATATTATCCTGACTTTTTTATCTCCAATGGTTATACGAAACAAACTGATTGGCTTGAGTTTAGACTAAATATACCAACAATATTGCCACCCAAGGTTGATGAAGTAGTGCATTATGTAGAGCAACGATACGGAATAAATTGCAAAACCATCTCATCGCAAAAGGAACTAAAGGCGTATCTTCCGCGTATGTTTGAGCTTTTCAACAGCGCATTCGGTCATCTGTTTGGCACATTTACCTTCAATAACGACCTGAAGCAATTCTATATTCAGAAATATATCGGCATTTTGCAACCACAATATATCAAAGTTGCTGAACGTGCTGATGGCGAGCTTATAGGCTTTATTATAGCATTGCCATCGTTGTCAGAAGCTATGCAAAAAGCAAAAGGAAAGTTGTTGCCATTGGGGTGGGCGTATATCCTAAAAGCGTTACATCATCCGAAGGTTATCGACTTGTTACTTACGGCAGTAAGTCCGACATATCAGCGCTTGGGCATTGCTTCACTACTGATGAGTGAACTATGGCGCACAGCTATAGATAATGGCGTGCAATATGCTGAAACTACCGGAATGCTTGAAAATAACAAAGTTGCTGTGCAAATGTGGAAAATGCTTGACCATATACAGCACAAACGCAAACGTTGCTATATAAAAGAGTTTTAGTGTGTCTGCTCCAAATCGGTTTTGAGTTTGCGAATAACAATAGCGCGCGAACTTATCTGATTTTTTACATCTACACCAAGTTCTGCAATTGTTTGCGAATAGCCATTAGGTACAAAAACCGAATCGTATGAGAAAGTGTTTTCTACATGATTAGTTGCGTGTTCGGCAATAGTTCCTTCCAAAATGCCGTCAAAAACTTGCGTTTGCCACTTGTTGTGGTCTTCGTAGTTGCCCGTCAGTAGCACCATTACAGTGTGCAAGCGTGCCGAGCGATTGGTTTGTCCTTGCATCTTGCTCAGTAGCTTGCCTATATTGGCTTTCACATCGTGGTCGGTTGGCTTGTCAACAATAGGCTTGTGGCTATGCAATATGTTTAGCATTTCGTTCGATATCTCATCATTCCATTCGTATGTAACCTTGCGTGTAGCTACATTGGGAGCATTTTCGTCAACAGCTGCATAGTTGCGTGAATATATGCCGGGCAAGCCATTGAGGGCTACACACTCAAGGGCAGTATCGTCGGCAATGCAGTCGAAGCCAAAATACATCTTTACAAAACGAGCTTTGAGCAACGCATTGCCATGCAATGAGTCAGCATCTTCAGGTATGTCAATATAGCAACCGATATCGGCCAATGAGCGTATCTCATACTTGTCGCCAAAAATAGCTCTAGCTTCTGATAGTTTGTGCACACTATTGCTTGCATAAACCAATACACGCTTAGCTTTTTGTTCTTTGCTTTCGCTCACCTTCATTATGTCAAATCCTTCGCCCCACACCTCGCTGGCATCGCTTAGGCTTACAAAAGCGTATGGGTCGATGCGCTTCACCATGCGCTGTATCATTGCCTGCTCGCGCCTATGTATAATACTGATAATTACCTGTCTGTCAGAGTGAGTAAACCAGCCTTCAGCTTTCAGCATCGTAGCTCCATGACCAGTGTTGATAATAGCATTGGCTATGGCTTCAGAGTTGCGCGAAAATATCATAAATTGCACCGACTGCCGATGCCTCTGTATCCAATAATCGAGCGTCATCGACGATACAAAAAGTGTTACGCAGCCATATATCACTCTATACCAATCATGAAAAATAAAGTAGCACGATGCAATGATTGTTACATCGCATATTCTGAGCACTGAGCCCAAACTCATTGCGCGATATTTGTTTACGATGGCAGCAATAATGTCGGTGCCACCTGTCGAACCATTGTGTTCAAAGCAAACTGCCAAGCCACTACCACAAATAATAGCACCAAGCACGCAAGCCATAAACGATTCATCGCCTATCAGACGTGGCAGAATCATCTGCCCATCGTTGTTAGGGTCAGGTACTTCGATGAGGCGCTGCATTAGCCAAAGAGCAAAAGTCATGAGGAAAACGGCATATATCGTTTTGATGCAAAATCTTATGCCAAGCACCTTGATAGCAGCAATGAGCAATAGGATATTTATAAGTACGTATGTTACTTGTATTTCGATGCCTGTAGCATAATATATTATCGATGCTATACCTACAACACCGCCCGTAGTCAGACCATAAGGTAGCATGAAAACAGTCATTCCGATTGAGTAAATTATTACTCCAAAGGCTATCATAGCATAGTCGCTCAACTCGCTCAGTAGCCACTTTTTTCTACTATTGTCCATTTGTTGTCAATTATTGGACGCAAATGTAGGAATAATATAACTATGCGGTGATGTTTGTATATATTTTTAACACATAATTACACAATAATATATTTTAGCACAGATGAAAGGTTTCAATGATTGAGCGTCTGTGTTATATCTGTGCGAAAAAAAACAGTGTGCGAAAAAAATATCAGAAATATTTAGCAATGATGTTTTTGATGTTTTCAGGCATACGTGTAGGTCGGTTGCGTAGTGTATCGATGAATACGAGGGTAGCGTAGCCATCAACAAGCAGTTCACCTTTTTCGTTGTGTATCTCGTAGTCGAAACGGATTTTGACACCGGGTAGCTCGTTGAGGCGAGTAGTTACAGTAATAAGGTCATCGTACAGAGCTGGGCGTTTGTAGTTGATGTGTAGGTCGACGAGGGGAAGCATTATGTTGTTGCGTTCCATTTCGTCATACGGCAGCCCTATTTCTCTAAACATTTCAGTGCGTCCTACTTCAAAGTATATGGCATAGTTTGAGTGGTAAACAACACCCATTTTGTCGGTGTCGGCATATCTTACACGTATGTTGGTTTTTGATTCAATCATAACTTACAAAATTGCTGAAATCCACATTATTATGTGCTTTATCACCTTTACTACGATGGCACTCATTACCAAAAATATAATAATGCCACCTGCAACTTTATTGATATAATAGAGCCTACGCAAGGTTAGTTTTTTTCTGAACAAACCAACGAGCATAGTGAGTGTAAACCACCAAGCAGCTGCACCACAAAATACGCCACTAAGCAAAAAGGCTTGTGTAAATATTGTTTTTTCGCCACCAACAATGCTGAATGCTGCTAAAAATACAAATATGGCAAACGGGTTGGTTATGGTAAGGAAGAATGTTGAAAAGAAGTCGCCTATCAGTCCTGACCTACGTTTGCGGCTTATTTGTGGCACTTGCTGTTCTACCTGCTTCAGTAGCATCTCTTGCTGTTGCCTCCGACGCATTTCAGTAATGGGGTTCGATAAGAATATTTTCACCCCCATACCTAAAAATACTATAGCTCCGAGTATGGTGAGTATTTTTTGTTGTTCGTTGACAAAGTCCATTATAAACGATACACTAAAGCCTGCAATTAGGGCATAAACTAAGTCAGATGTAGCAGCTCCTAAGCCACTAACGAAGCCTGATGTTCTGCCTTTGTTTAGTGTTCGTTGTATGCACATTACACCAATAGGACCTAATGGTATCGAGGCTATGAAGCCAACCGATATACCCTGAAGCAGATGCCATAGTAATCCGATGATGTCCATGTTTTGTAAATTATTGGGCGCAAAGTTACAAAAAAGAGGTTAAATAATCTTTGCAATTTTTCATCGTTTGATATACTTGTTTACCTTTTTTTATAAAAAACACCCACCTCAGTTCGGTGTGCTAAGGTGGGTGTTGTGTTGGCGTATGTTTTTATGGTTACCAAATAACTATGCGGTCTTCTTTGGGCACAAACATTTTGCTATTTTCATCGATGTTAAATGCTGTATAGAAGTAGTCGACAAGTGGCAGTGGCACGTTGACGCGCAGTTTGGCAGGTGAGTGAGGGTCAGTTTTTACTTGCTGATAGAGTGCTTCGTCTCTTGAGTTGCCTGCCCAAATGCGTGAATATGCGTAGCAGAAACGTTGGTCGGCTGTCTGACCATCGATAGCTTCTGGTTCGACGCCGTTGGTAGCATTGCGGAAGGCTTGGTATGCTATGTTTAGTCCGCCAAGGTCGGCAATGTTTTCGCCCAGTGTCAGCTCGCCATTAGCATGTAGGTCGCCAATAACTACAAACGATGAGTAGCGTTCGGCAAGGCGTGTGGTAGCGGCTTTGAAGCGTTCTGCATCTTCTTTTGTCCACCAGTTGTTGAGGTTGCCTTTTTTGTCATATTGGCTGCCTTGATCGTCAAATCCGTGTGTTATTTCATGGCCTATTACTACGCCTATTGCACCATAGTTCACAGCGTCGTCGCCATTGGCATAGAAGAATGGAGGTTGCAGAATGCCTGCTGGGAATACTATTTCGTTGGCGCTTGGGTTGTAGTATGCGTTGACGGTTTGTGGTGTCATGTGCCACTCGGTTTTGTCAACAGGTTTGTTTATTTTGTCTATCTCACGAGCGTGGTCGAACTTGTTGGAGTTGATGATGTTGCCCATGTATCCGAGGCTCTTGTCGATGGTGAGTTTTGAGTAGTCGGTCCATTTGTCGGGGTAGCCTACTTTTACGGTTATGGCAGCCAATTTATCTTTGGCTTGTATCTTGGTTGAGTCGCCCATCCATGTGAGTTTGTCTATTCTCTCACCAAATGCAGTGCGCAGGTTTTCAATGAGTTCTACCATGCGTTGTTTA
Organism: uncultured Marinilabiliaceae bacterium; assembly: GCA_905235955.1. GTDB lineage: Bacteria > Bacteroidota > Bacteroidia > Bacteroidales > Marinilabiliaceae > W3P20-009. Next base: position 15,386 of record CAJONN010000026.1, on the reverse strand, counting down.
GCCTGTGGTGGAAAGTGTTTCTCTACAAATAGTTGTCCGAGTTGCTCGCCAAGTGCGCCTTCAACTACGCCCAAAACGCGTTTCCAAAGTGGGCGCAACTCTTGTGTACCAGAGAGTGTTTTGCCATAATATTCAAATGCTACTAAGCCATATTCTGTGGTCAGATAGCTTGCGTTGCTTCTGATTACGAGGGTTCGGAGGTAGTCTTTTACTACATTTTTGTCAGTTGTAGCAATTATGTCGCCTACTTGCGAGAAGTATTTTGGTTGTGATATGTTGATGTCTTTAGCTTCTAAGCCTACAGTTGCAAAGAATGTGTCCCAGTCAAATCCAGTAGCTTTTTCTTTGAGTCCGTTGAGGTCTGTTTTGTTGAAGATGCCTTGTGGATTGCGGTTTTCGGCGCGAGTGTTCATTGGTTCGGCAAGGCGCTTTTCAAAGTTGTATACGGCTTGCATACGTTCGCTGCTATTGTCGAGTCCGAGCATAGTAGCAAATCTGGTTATCATATTGATGTAGCCATCAATTATTTTTTTGTTGTACTCGTCGTCATCGTTGAAGTAGTAGTCGCGGTCAGGCAAACCTAAGCCTGCTTGCCATAGTCCGGCAATGTTCATGTCGCTATTTTCGGCATCGGCATCGGGGTAGAGGGCAAAGAATGGGTAGCTACCCATTTTGTTGAGTTCGCCAACGAGGCGTGCCAAGTCTTCATCGGTATCGGCAGCATCGATAAGGTCGAAGTAGGGTTGCAGTGCTTTTGTGCCGTCGGCATTGCGTTGTGTGGTGTCTAATCCGCAAAGGTAGAGGTCGGCAATTTTTTGTGCAGGTGTGCCGTTTTCGTTGTTTTGCTTGATGACATCTTCAACAATGGCTTTGAGTCGTTCTTGTGTTTCGTCGTGCAAAATGTCAAATGTGCCTATTCTGCTTTTGTCAGCAGGCAGTGGATGTTGTTCTCTCCATCCGCCATTGGTGTGTTGGTAAAAGTCGTCGCCTATCAAGACACTAAGGTCTTTGTCGCTATCAGTAAAGTGGGCAACGCCATCAGAAGTTGTGTTGCACCCACATAGTGCTGCTCCTGATGTTCCGCAAATGATAAGGAGTTGTTTTGCTTTCATTATATTTCAAAAAAAATAGTATAGAATAAATAGAAATAATTTGTACAAATATATCTATTTAATGGTTTCTTTGTTTTTATTTTGTAGAAAATAGTTCTTCTTTTTGCTTTTTTAACAGGTATAAGGCATTTTGTAAAGTGTTTGTTAGTTTCTACCAAAACAAAAAAGCCAGAATTAGCTGAATGGGCATATTGCCTAATCAATGCTAATTCTGACTTTGTTTATTATCAGTGTGTGGGGGTATTAGTTTACTTTATATTCTACTACTCCCAAAGCGTCAGACGGAACAACTTTTACGCTATTCAGACCATATTTTGCTTTCCACTTCATTATTTGCGAAGGGAATCCTTTTTTCAGATAAGCATAGATGTATGGATGACAACGTACGTAAGCTTTGCCATTGGCGTTTTCCTCAATAGCGTGCTCAATGGCGTGCTCAATAGCCTCTTTGATGTCTATCTGCATACTTGTTTTGCCTGTGCCGTTACACATAGGGCACACCTCAGTAGTGTCTATGGTCATCACAGGTCTGACACGCTGCCTTGTTATCTGCATCAGTCCGAACTTGCTAAGTGGCAATATATTGTGCTTAGTGCGATCGGGGGCCATACACTCGCGCATTTTTTCAAATAGCTTGGTGCGATGTTCGGCTGTTTGCATATCAATGAAGTCGACCACCACTATGCCACCCATATCGCGTAGGCGTAGTTGGCGTGCTATTTCTTCAGCTGCTGCAAGGTTTACTTCAAAAGCGTTGTTTTCTTGGTCGGGGGCTGACTTTGAACGGTTGCCACTGTTGACATCGATAACATTCAGAGCTTCTGTTGTTTCGATAATCAAGTATGCACCGCTTTTGAATGAAACTGTTTTACCACACGATTGGCGTATTTGTTTTTCGATGTTGAAATTTTCAAACATCGGCAATTTGCCTGTGTAGAGTTTTACGATATCGGTGCGGTCTGGTGCAATTTGATCTACGTATTTTTTTGTTTCTTCGTAGAATGCTGCATCGTCGACGTATATTGAGTTGAAATCGGGGCTGAGCAAGTCGCGCAGCATCACCGATGAGCGTTCCATTTCACCGAGTGCGAGAGAGGGTGGGCGAACTTCGCGTACGCGAGACATACATTCGTCCCAACGCTGAAGTATATATTTAAACTCTTCCTCAAGTTCGGCCTCATCTTTGCCAGCAGCCACTGTGCGGATTATTACACCGAAGTCTTTGGGCTTCATCCGGTTGACGAGTTTCTTGAGGCGGCTTTTTTCTTCGCCCGACTTGATTTTTTTACTTATCGAAACCTTGTCAGAAAATGGTATGAGAACAAGGTTGCGCCCGGCTATAGAAATTTCGCTTGTTAGACGTGGTCCTTTAGTTGATATTGGTTCTTTTACCACTTGCACAAGCACTTCTTGTCCGGGAGAGAGCACGTCGGCTATAGCTCCGTCTTTTTCGATATCGTTTTCACGCTTCACATGTGGCAGCGAGTTGTCGGTTCGACGTTCGATAACCTGCTGCAGAAACTTCTGGAGCGTCTTGAACTGCGGTCCGAGGTCGAGATAGTGCAAGAAGGCATCTTTTTCGTAGCCTATATTGACAAATGCAGCGTTGAGACCGGGCATTACTTTGTGTACTTTGCCTATGTATATGTCACCTACCTCAAACTGTACATTTCGCTTCTCTTTCCGCAGCTCAACAAGTCGCTTGTCCTCCATCAGAGCTATATTCATCTCATCTGGAGCGACGTTGATAAATAATTCTGCGTTCACGATATTAAAATATTATTTCAAAGAACTTTGTTTTGCTCTCGTTTGGCAAAACATATAAATAAAGAATAATAAAAAAACGGGCAGAAAGCTTGCCGCTCTCTGTCCCGCTTTAGATCTTTTTTTCTCAAGACCTTCAGAGTGGCCTTCAAAAGATGAACTGTTTATCAGTGCTTATGACGATTTTTTCTCAGTCTCTTTTTACGCTTGTGCGTAGCCATCTTATGTCTCTTGTGCTTCTTTCCGTTTGGCATAGCAAATAAGAAATTAAAATGTTAAACAAAATTTGTTGATTCGGTTTACCGCTTATTATTCAACTTCGTCGTCGCTTACAGCTTTTACCTGCTCGGGTGGAATTTGTTTTACGATTGCAGCAAAACTCTTAGCAGGCTTGAATGCTGGAATGGCATGAGCTGGAATAACAAGTGTTGTGTTTTTAGAGATGTTGCGAGCTGTCTTTTTTGCACGTGTACGAACAACGAAACTGCCGAAACCTCTGAGATAAACATTCTGATTGTTAGCCATAGATTCTCTAACGGCACCCATAAAAGCTTCTACTGTCTTCAGAACAGTTACTTTCTCAATGCCTGTCTGACGAGAAATCTCATTAACTATATCTGCTTTAGTCATGTTATATATTTATTTATGTAGTTGCTTGATTTTACAACCATTAGGCTGGTCAATTCGAGGTGCAAAGATAATCGTTCCGCATCAAATACCAAACAACAACAATAAATTATTTTGATTTTCAGCTACAAAAGCGCTAAAATGTGGCAAATAAAAGGTCAGATGAGTGAGTTCAGACTGCTACTTGTCTTTTTTTCTGTTGTTTTTTGTTTTGACTCTCGGCTACGTAGTGGCACTGTCAGGCCTACTACGGCATTGGTTACTTTTGAGTCGTTGTTGAGCCACATATAGTCTGTACCTATAAATAATATACGCCCAAGTCCGATGCCAAAACCAAAGCTGCGTGCACGACTTTGTAGCATGCTATAGCTGAGTGCTAAGTTTATTTTTTTTACTGGCGAATAGACAAACGATAATGTGAGTTCGCTGCTCGACTTGCGTGCCAAGTAGGAGGTGGATAATAGACCAAGCGATATTTTTTCTATTGGTTTGTATTCAAAACCTGCTACTATGTTGGCGTTGAGCCAACTACAACTATCGCTCTTACTTTCTTCTGGCACGTAGCTCTCTAATTGGTCGAAGGCTTCGCCGTTGAATACTTCGCCACTACCAAGTAGGTCGATTATTGCCTCTGGGTCGTTTTGGCAAGAGTAGTGTACGTTGGCTGCACCTATTACTTGCCTATGTGCGCTGTCTTTCCATTTGATGAAGCCAATGTCTGTAACTGCAAGCGATAGGTTTATCTTTTCGTTGAGTTGATATTGCGCTCCGAGGTCGAATGAAACGCCCTTGCCACTGAAGCCAAACGAGCCGTATTCTATGTCGTCCATTTCATTAGAGTCGAGTTCTTTGATTATGTCGAACGACTTGCAATAGCCGTTGAATAGTGCGTGCATGTCGAGGTCGACGTGGCCGTTCATTTGTTGCACTTCTTCAGGGGTTGTTTCAGACCAATCTATATTTTCGTCAACATCGTCAAGGTTGATGTCGATGTCCATTTGGTCTATGTTGGCATGTAGGTTGAATATGCCGAGCAGAAATTTTGCTTTGCCACCTATAGTAAGTTTTTCGTTTATAGGTTTGGCGTAGCCTACGCCTGTTTCGAGGTATGAAGTTATTGTAGCATCGGTACCTGAGAGGTTATGTTTTTGTTTGTGCCAATCGATATTTTCTGATGATCGCATATCTTTCATAAAATCAAATAGTTGGCGCGGAAAACGTATGTCGGCTGTAGTGCGCATAGCGATGTCGACATTCCAAAAGGCATCGCGTTTCCACCAACCGAAACTTATGATGTTGAGGTCGTAGCGAAAGTTGAAGTAGTTGTGGGGGTCTAAGTTTTTCATAAATGAGTTGGATGTGAAGAAATCTGGGTCGTCACTGTTGCCAATGATTTCTGAAAAATAACGCGTACCAAATACATTAGATGATAAGCTCATACCCATTTGTAATATTGGTATGGTGTAGAATCCGTTGGTAGGTGCCAATGCAGGGTTGATGTTGAGGCGCAAGGGTTCACCATTCATAAAATATGAAGTGCGTACTTGTTGTGCATGTATTGTTGTAATAGTGAGTAGTGCTAACAACAAAATGCTGAATGGAAGGATTTTTTTTCTCATTACTTATGTGTTTTTAGATTGAGTTTTACGTTGTAAGTGGATAAATTGTTGTAATTTTTTACAAGTGAATGGGTGAAAGAAATATACCCAACAAATAGCCTTCCAACAATAAGCACGGAACCCGATTTTCACCTCGCTAATGAAAAAGCCGTGTTTAGGGACTTGTTTGCAGAAGATTTCTACTTGTGAAACTTGAGAAAGAGGTGTGAAGTTTTGGTGTCGTAAGTAAACAAATAGGTGGTTTGATGCGTATAAGGTGTTTGATGGTGTTTTGTGATAGACATAAAATTATAAGAGATAAAAAAGAGGTAAATGAAGTAGTGTTAACCATTAATATCTATATTTGCAGTAAAAACAGAAAAAGAATATGTCAGAACTGAAAAAATCAACTAATAAAATTTTGGCAGGAGTGTGTGGTGGCATTGCTCAAAAATTTGATGTAGACCCAACTATAGTAAGAGCGTTATATGCTGCAATGACTATATTTTCTGCTGCTTTCCCGGGTATTATTATATACATCATTTTGTGGATAATAATGCCAGAACAATAAATCAGAAATATATTTGTATAATGGATAGAAAGACTGAATATCAGAAAATAACATCTGTAATCAAACTCTTTGAACGTAGTGTAGATAAATATCCTCAAAACCCATTGATTTGGGAAAAATCTGATGGTGTATATAAGCCAACCACATACAAAGAGATAAAAAACGAAGCTCAGTATATTGCAGCATCGCTCTTGAATCAAGACTATCAGCATGGTGATAGGATTGCTATTTTGGCTGAAGGCAGAAAAGATTGGTTAGTGGCCGAACTTGGCATGTTTTATATAGGTGTGGTGAATGTGCCACTCTCTGTAAAACTTGATGTGAGCGAAGTAGCGTTTAGGGTAAAACATTCGGGTGCTAAAGCTATAATGGTGTCGCGCACACAAGCGGCTAAAGCTGAGCAGGTGATAGAGGAGATAGATACGCTGACACATATCATCTATTTTGACGAGAAGCCAAACAAACATTATGCTGTTTCGTTTGAAGAGATGAAAAGTAAAGGCGAGATATGTTTGAGAGACGAAGAGTTTAGCAGTATATTTGTAAACATAACAAACAATATAAAGCCTGACGACTTAGCTAATATTTCGTACACATCGGGCACAACGGCACAGCCTAAGGGCATTATGCTTACACAGCGCAACTATGCTGCCAATGCATTGCAAAGTTGCTCGCGCGTAAGCATTACGCCAAGTAGTGTGTCGCTAACCATATTGCCGTGGGATCATTCGTTTGCGCATACAGCCAATGTATATTGTTTCATCTACTACGGAGGCAGCATAGCCACGCAAGAGATTGGGCGCACACCCATTGAAACGCTCAAAAATATACCTAAAAACATCAATGAGATACATCCTGATTTGATGATGAGTGTGCCAGCACTTTCGAAGTCGTTTAGGAAGAATATTGAAAATGGCATACGCCAACAAGGTGCTACTGCTGAGCGTATGTTTAAATTCTTCTTGAAAGTGTCGTATGCCTACAATGCCAACGGATTTAGCAGAGGCAAGGGATGGCGCATACTGCTGAAACCACTTGTAGCATTGGCCGATAAACTTATTTATAGCAAAATACGCCAAAACTTTGGTGGCAAGTTGCGCTACTTTATTGGCGGTGGTGCATTGCTTGATATTGAACTGCAACGCTTCTTTGCTGCCATAGGCATACCTATAATGCAAGGTTATGGACTCTCTGAGGCTTCGCCCGTAATATCTACCAACTCGCTCGATGCACATAAATTTGGTTCGTCGGGTAAGATAGTAGACTTTATGGAGCTGAAGATATGTGATGCTGACGGCAATGCGTTGCTGGCGAAAAGGGTGAGATTGTAATAAAAGGCGACAATGTGATGGTAGGCTATTGGAACAACCCTGAAGCTACGTCCGAAGTGCTACGCGATGGCTGGTTGCATACAGGCGATATGGGCTTGATAGATGCTGACGGATTCTTGGTAGTTTTGGGGCGCTTCAAAAGCTTGCTAATAGGTAGCGATGGCGAAAAATATAGTCCGGAAGGCATAGAAGAGTCGATAGTTGACTGCTCGGCATATATAGACCAGTGTATACTTTACAACAACCAATCAGCATATACATCTGCCTTGATAGTGCCTAATGTAGCTAACATAAAACGCTCACTTGCTGAAAACAACCTAAGCATAGACACAATAGGCGGACAAGATGCGGCACTAAGACTAATAAACGATGCTCTAAACGAATATAAGAAAGGTGGCAAATATGACGGACTCTTCCCTGAACGTTGGTTGCCAGCTGCCGTAGCCATTGTGCCTGAAGGATTTACTGAAGAGAATCATTTGCTCAACTCGACCATGAAAGTGGTGAGAGGCAAAGTGATAGAATATTTTGCCGAAGAGATGAAACACCTATATTCGCCTGAGGCAAAAAATATATTCAACGATAAAAATAGAAAAGCATTGCAACAGATAATGCAACGCTAACTATAAGAATTTGAGCATAATATAGATAATTATTAAAACAAAACGATAAGGCTTATGGCAAGAGACTTTACAATACGATATAATACATCGGCAACCGAAAGCCTCATATTAGAGACAAAAACAAGCCTCAATGGTGATGTAGCACGATGGCCAATGAAAAACACTGACGGAGTGCACACTTATCAAGACGACACGCAAAGCGAACTATGGTATCGCTATTGTGTGGTGCGCGACGATGGTGAAATATCAGAGCGTCAGTTTAGACATATTGGTACAGTAGCTGACGTAGTAATAGTAGACACATGGCGCTCGCCCGAGATGCCAGCTGATGCGCTAAAAGCTGAAGCCTTTGCCAATGCAGTGTTTAGCTCAGAAAAGAATGCCAATAATGTGCCAGATCCGAAGCCAAGCACCATAACCATACGCCTTACCGATCCACGCTTAGAGCCCGATGAAGCATTTTGCATAGTGATGAAGCAATTCATATCATGGAATACTGAACGTGCCTTCATTATGAAACGCTACAAAGACTTTACGTGGCAATATGACCTAAAAAACGATCGTCTGCTGAAAGAGGTAGAATTTAAATTTGGCATTTGGGATACACGCAACAACTGCTTCAAACGATATGAAGAGGGTAGCAACCACATAATAAGAGTAGGTGAGTCGACCCGCACAACACTTGTCAGCTTTGACTCATTTTTCTACAACAAAGAGTGGCGAGCAGCGGGTGTGGCTGTGCCAGTGTTTTCACTACGCACCCGCACAAGCAGAGGTTGTGGTGAGTTTGCTGACATTAAAGCATTGGCCGACTGGTGTGTAGTAGCAGGGCTGAAAGTGATACAGCTATTGCCCATCAACGACACAACTGCCAACAACAATTTCAGAGATAGCTATCCGTACAATGCCATATCAGTGATGGCTCTGCACCCAAACTACATTAGTGTGCAACGAGTATATGAATATTATGGCAAAAGAATAGAGAGCATCGACCGCGAAACAGGCATATTCATCAACAACCTCAATATGGTTGACTATGACCGCACTCGTGATTGGAAAAAACAGACTCTGCGCAAACTCTTCAACGCCAATAAACAAACTATTTTGGAAGATAAAGAGTTTGTAACATATTTCAATAGCAACAAAGAGTGGCTCAGAAACTATGCAGCCTTTGCCTATTTGCGCGATAAATATCACACAGCCGACTTCCGCCGGTGGGGTAGCGAGGCTGAGCATAGCAAAAAACTTGTAGAGAGCCTCTTTGAGCCTACAGCACCAAGCTATGCTGATGTTATGTTTAGTGTCTTTACGCAGTTTCATCTTGAGAAACAGCTACACGAAGCTACCGACTATTGCCACTCAAAAGGCATAGCCATCAAAGGCGACTTACCCATTGGCATCAATCCAGACTCAGTAGAGGCGTGGGTAGAGCCAGAGCTATTTGACTTTACATTGCAAGCTGGTGCGCCACCTGACTTCTTTTCGCACGATGGACAAAACTGGGGATTCCCAATATACAAATGGGATAAAATGGCTAAAAACGGCTACAAATGGTGGGAGCAACGTATGGGGCGTATGCAACAATTTTTTGACATCTTCCGCATAGACCATATATTGGGCTTCTTCCGCATTTGGGCCATACCTTATCCATACAAAAGTGGCTTGATGGGTATATTTTCGCCAGCCTTGCCTCTGTCGGCCGATGAGATAAAGCGACGTGGCTTTGGGCAAAACCTCAAGCTCTTTACACAGCCAGTGGTTAGCAAAGAGTTTGTAGAAGAGCAACTTGGCGAATATGCACAAGCAATGATTGATGAGATGTTTGAGCCACTTGACAATCTGCTGAAGCTGAAAGACGAATATCTTGTGCCACAAAAAGCCTATGAATGGATAGAACAAAATGTAGTAAAAGTAATGTCGCGTGAGCGCATACGCTATGGCTATGACAACATAGTGCATGAAGTGCTTTTTGTAAGTGTCAAACGTGGCGAATATCATCCGCGCATAATGCTTACGCAAACAGCACGCTTTGCTATGCTTACGGCCGAAGAACAAGAGGCATTGCGCACTATACATGACGACTTCTTCTACAATAGGCACAATGAATTTTGGAAAGAACAAGCCACACGCAACCTCAATGGTATGCTAAATAAATGCAAAATGCTTGTATGTGGTGAAGATCTTGGCATGATACCAGCATCAGTACCCATAGTGATGAAGCGTATGCAGATACTTGCACTCGAACTGCAAAGAATGCCAAAACTCAACTGGGAACGCTATGGCAACTGCTCAAAATATGACTACTTGTCGGTTTGTGCAACATCGTCGCACGACATATCGAGCATTAGAGGCTGGTGGGAAGAGAATGCTAAAGAGACACAATGGTACTATAACAACGTGCTGGGCAAAGAGGGCACAGCCCCAATAGCAGCAAGTGGCAACATAGTGGCAGATATTGTCAGGATACACCTGAATGCCCCATCGATGTTATGTATAAATCCAATACAAGATTATGCAGGCATAGTAGACCACATGCCACATCTTTTGCCTCACGAAGAGCGCATCAACGACCCTGCAAACTCAAACAACTACTGGCGTTATAGAATACCATTTTGCATTGATGAAGTAACAGAAAAATACCCACTTTTGCATCAGAGCGTTAGGCACTTGGTACAAGAGAGTGGTAGATTACAAAATACCGAAATATGAAAAAGATCAGAAACATAGCATTTGCATTGTTGACCTTGTCAGCATGCACACCACAGGTTGATAAACAGAATGTACAGTTGCTCAATGGTTTGTGGACTATCACAGAGATAAACGGTGGACTTGCTGACCATGATAGCATTCCGCTTGAGATAGACCTAAACATAGAGCAAAATACCTTTGCTGGTAATGCAGGTTGCAACACAATAAGTGGTAGCCTTGAAACTGACACCAACAAAGTGAACTACATAACTTTTGCTATAACAGATGTGAGCAAAATGAAGTGCGACAATATGACCAACGAAGCAAACTTATTGAACATATTGCCCAACATTGTGAGCTTCAGGATAGACACAATAGATAATGTAACAACAGTGTCATTTGCCAACGATGGTGGCAACGAACTATTGCGCCTAAACTACCTAAAGGGTAGGGAGGCAACGGAGTGGAGCATCAACGGACGCTGGATAATAAAATCAGTAAATGGTATATCGACCGAAGGTACAGAAGCAGGTACAGAGCTTGTATTTGACCTTGGCAACAATATGTTTAGTGGTAAGTTGGGTTGCAACAGTTTTTCAGGATTGATGCTATTTTCTGACGACCATATTAGCTTTTCAGATATTGACCTTACTGAAATGGCATGCGACGATAAGTCGATGAACATAGAGGAAAACCTGCTGACAGTGCTTGGATATATATGCCAATGGACAGTGCAAAATGGCGAGTTGATATTATATGACACACTTGAGAAGAATATAATTGTTTTGATAAGAGATTGATAACAAGTATTTTATAAAATCAGAATATTATTATGATACAGAGAAAACAAACATTGATGCTGATATTGGCATTGGTACTGACCGCCACGCTCTTTTTTCAAGAGTTGGGGCTATTTGTTACCGCAGAAAATCTTTTTGAACTCAATTTCTATTCGTTAACTGACATTACCGATGCCAACAACCCAACAATAGTTTATCTGCTTGCGCCATTGGCAGTGCTTATAGTTTTGGTAAACATATTCAATCTTTTAGCTATATTTTTGTTCAAAAAACGCCCATTGCAAATGCGTGTTTGTGGACTTAACGTTGGCATATTGATAGGTTTGGTGGGCATTATAGTTTACCTCAACTATGCTATAGCTGACGATTTGGCAACCGAATGGCACTTGAGCAGTACGCTTATCATACCGCTTGTAGCTGCTTTCTTAAACTTTTTTGCATATCGTGCCATTAGCGATGATGAAGCTCTCATACAAAGTTTGAATAGGTTGCGATAGTAGATGGATTTAATATCATTGTTCGATTATATCGGAACGTTTGTCTTTGCCATAAGTGGTGCATTGGTTGCAGCAGAGAAACGTTTCGATATTTTTGGTGCTCTAACCATAGGTTTTGCTACGGCAGTAGGTGGTGGGACACTGCGCGATATGATGCTTGGCGTGCAACCAGTTACGTGGATGCTATCGCTCAGCTATTTTTACATCACAATAGCAGGTGTAATGGTAACAATGCTTTTTCAGCCCATTGTGCTCAGAATGCGTAATACGCTATTCCTATTCGACTCAATAGGAATAGGTGTTTTTACAGTTATAGGTATTCATAAAGCACAGCTATTTGCTATTGCACCGCCATTGGCTGTAATGATGGGCATGATAACGGCAGTAGCAGGAGGCATCATTCGCGACACACTATGTGGACAAGTGCCACTAATTTTCCGCAAAGAGATATATGCCACAGCGTGCATCAGTGGTGGCATTGTATATTACGGATTGGGCTATTGTAGGCTGCCAGAAGCCGTAAATATTTGGGTTGCAATGCTTGTGATAGTATCAATAAGAATATGGGCGGTGAAGTTTGGTGTGCAACTGCCACTTATGCCTGATGTAGTGAAGAAAGAAGAGAATACGAACCAAAAATAAATAGATTGTTTTTCAGCTTATGGCGTGCGAATTTTTAAAATCGGTAGCTAATTATTATTGTGACCATTATCAGCCCGAACAGTGGAAAGATATTACATTTGTCTTCCCAAGTCATCGTGCGTGTGTATTTTTTAGGCAAATACTCACAGAAACAGTGGCACAACGAAAGCTAACCATATTTGGTGCTCGCACTATCACCTTTGACGACCTAATAGCTGAAAAAGCCCTTCAACTACCTCAGCCACTGCGCAAAGCCGACAATATTGCACTTGCTTTTGAACTCTACACCGCCTACAATACACTAGTGAAGCAAAACAACAAAGAGAGCGAAATGAATGTAGACTTTGCGCGTTTCTACTCGTGGGCTTCTATGTTTTTGGGCGATTTTGACGATGTAGATAAATATATGGTCGACCCACACGAAATATTTACTTCGGTGCTTGACTATACTACATTATCAGACGACTTGAGCCACATATCAGAAGAGCAGCGCAATGCAATAATGACGTTATGGAATGTAAAATTTGACAAGCACACTGAAATAACCTTTACACAAGATGGCTTGCAAATAGAGAGTGTGAAATATTGCCACGAGCGTTTTGTTGAAACCTATCGAATGCTCTTTAGCCTCTACATACAATTCAATAATGCCCTTGCTGAACAAGGCGTTGCTTACACTGGTAAACTATATAGCAAAGTAGCTAAAGCATATCTGAATGGCGACATAGCTGAGGCAGAAAATGCACACTATGCATTTGTAGGCTTCAATGCACTGACAGAAAGTGAAATAGCTATATTTAAATATCTTAGCGCAAAACAGGGCAGAACAGCCTTCTTTTGGGACTATACGCCACAGATGCTCAACCCAATATACATACCAAGCATTTCGGCAAATGGCAAAATGACCTATAGTGTTGATTCTGAGCATGGTCCGGGTAGGTTTATGCGCATATATACTGAGCAATTCAAAGCGCCATCAGACTATGAATTGCCAATATTTGAGCGCACTGAAGCCGACAAAATAAACATCTACCACTATGCCTATCCGCAAGGGCAGATGGACAGAATAAGCAAGTTTTTGGCCGACAAGCAGATATATACTGATAGCTTAGCAACTACGCCTCGCACAGCCATTGTTCTGACCGATGAAAATATGCTTTTGCCCGTTGTAGCATCGCTTCCGCAAGATGATGCGAATCTCAAAGTGAATGTAACAATGGGATATCCGCTCAAATTTTCGCAAGTGTATGGGTTAGTTGATTTGCTCAAGCGACTGCACGTAGAGAGTCGCATAGATAGTACGACTGGCACTACGTTTTATCATCGAATGGTAATGCCCATATTGCAGCATCCGTGCATTGCAAAACTATGTGGCACAGAGGTTACGAGCAAAATAATAAACGAGATAATAAGCAAAAACATAGTCAGAGTAAATGCGTCAATGCTACAACGCACCGAAGTGCTAAAACATATCTTCTCTGATGTGAAAGCTTGCGATGTAGCTACATATATGATGCACATATTCAGGCTGATAGCTAATTGTACTGACTGTGATAGTATATCGCGCGAATGTGCAGCTAAAGTGGTGCAAATAGCCACACGCTTCAACGATGTGCTGAGCAAATATGCCAACATGCTTGGTCCGGATACATCAGACGTGAAGGTAGTGATGTCAATGCTGGGGGGCTTAGTGAACGGACAAACAGTTGACTTGTTGGGTGAGCCACTTGGCGGACTACAAATAATGGGCATACTTGAGACACGCACTGTAGACTTTGACAACATTGTAGTGATGGATCTCAACGAAGGCATCTTCCCCAAAAAAAGTGCCGCAATGACCTTTGTGCCCTACGTCATACGCAAAGCCTTTGGACTGCCAACACACGAATTTCAAGATAGCATATTCTCATACTATTTCTTCCGCCTTATTCATCGTGCCAAACACGTTGACCTGCTCTACGCAGAGTGCACTGATGCTGAGCGACAAGGAGCGAGCCGATTCTTGCAACAGATAAAATACGAATTCGGATTGCCAGTGAACGAAATAGTAGTAGTACATGACAATAGCAAAAAAACAGAATCTATTGAAATATGCGGTATTGAGAAGACGGAAGAGGTAATGCAAACCCTCAGAGAGCGATTTTCAGGTGAAGGTAAAAAACTATCGCCAACAGCACTAAGCAACTACATAAAATGCCCTCTCTACTTCTACATAGCCAACGTTATGCGCATAGACGAAGCTGACGATGTGCAAGAAGAGATTGATATGCGCACCATTGGCAACATCTTCCATGAAACAATGCACCAACTCTATTTGCCGTATGTAGACAAGCAACTAACTGAAACCGACAAAAAAATATTGTGTAGCAACTACAAGCAATTAGAAAATATAGTGCTACGCAACTTGAGCAAAATGCTCTATGGTGACGAAAACAGCATACAGAGCACAATTGAATTACAAGGGCGCAACATACTTAACTTCAACTTGATACTGCGAATGGTCGACCAAATGCTTCAGACTGACCATAGCAATATTTGGCTTAGAGGATTGGAGCAAAAAGTAGCTTTGCAAAAACCACTTAGTGTGGGCAATGTGAGTGTGAATATTGGTGGCATAATAGACAGATTGCAACAAGAAGAATGCACTGACAAACTGATACATACATTTGTAGTAGACTACAAGACAGGCAAGACAGGCAAGATGAACATAAGCGTAGAAAACCCTGAATATCTTGAAGAGGTAGTTGAACTGCTCTTTGCTACTAAATGTCACAACGACTACAAAGCCATATTCCAGACAATGGTATATGCATATATACTCTACCAAGCTAATCCAAAACAGACATACAATTTGGCAATTATCTACATCAAAGAACTGATGAAGATAAAAAACCAGACCATAGACTACAACATAACGTATAGCAGCAAAAAAAGAGGTCAAGAGAAGAAACTTCTAACCTACAATAGCGAGCTACACGCCATATTTGAAAAACGACTGAAAGAGCTGATAGCTGAGATATACTCGCCTGATATAAAGTTTGATAGGCGAAACGTTGATGAGTGCAAAAGTTGTAAATTTATTCATTTTTGCAAAAATATGAGATATACAGATTGATGTCTGATTTATAGTGTA
>CAJONN010000025.1 GCA_905235955.1 uncultured Marinilabiliaceae bacterium | reverse complement strand
GCATTGTCTATACCGACGGTTCTAAATATTACTTAGGTAGGCAGACAGCTGACGACTTGGCTGGAATGGAAGGATTGCCACCTGAGGTTGATGAGATTGTAAATCCGACTTTGGAAGACAAGGTTGAAAACAAAGCAACCCCATCGTTCTATGGCAACTTGAGCTTGATTTATCGCCCAGTGAAGGCTCTCGAAGTAGCTGCATCGGGCAACTTCATGACCAAGCGCTACTACTCTACGATGTACAACTCTGACGGCGAGAAACTCGATGGCCTCTTCAACGTCAACCTCAAAGTTGGCTATCGTCCAGCCGATCCGGTTGAAGTATTCTTCAACGCTCAAAACCTCTTCAACGACAAAACTCGTCAGTTCGTCTATGGCGATGAGGTTGGTGGCATCTACACCGTTGGCGTGAACTTCAAGTTCTGATATTTATACCTTATATTATATAGACGTGGGTCTTCTCTGGAGGGCTCACGTTTTTTTGTATGATTTTGTATGAAACAATAGTGCAAATATGACTTTTGATATAACTTTTTTTGTTTTTTTAAAACTATTTTTTGCTTTAAATCGTACCAATTGACAATACAAAATTCAATGTTCTATGAAAAGAGTATTATTAATCATCATGCTAATGTTAGGTGTGTTGAGTGCCAGAGCTCAAATAGCTCAGTTCCAAGCTCTATACATCTATAATTTCGCAAAAAACATTGGTTGGCCACCTGAAGATGCATCAAAAGATTTGGTTATCACTGTAATAGGTGATAATGGTTTGGCTACTGAGCTAAATAAGTTGGCAGCCACCAAAGCCATTGGTTCTCGCAAAGTTGTTGTAAGAGAATCAGCTACATCTAATGGCATTCAGAAAAGCGACATCGTTTGCTTGGGTGAGTCGAAAAGCTCACAAATTGCTGCACTTGTCAGCGCACAAGAGGGTAACAAAAACCTTATTGTTAGTTGCAAGAGCGGACAATGTGCACAAGGTGCAGGTATTTCATTCCGTACCGAAAGCGGTAAGTTGAAGTTTGAAATATCGAACCGAAACATCTCTAAACGTGGCTTGCAAGTGAGCCAAAAGTTGCTTCAGCTTGGTACTGAAGTTGATTAAATTTAGCGTTTGATAAATCCCTTTAAAGTCCATTGCTATGAATAATGCGTTGAGTATTAAGCATTTATTAATAGTGCTATTGTCGGTATCGTTGTTTTATTCAGAGGCAAGAGCTCAAAAAGCCCTAACCAAAGAGCAGATATTGAGTATGTCTACCGAGCAACTCTCTGAGCTTCCACTCGAAGACCTTATGCAAGCAGTTGAAACCCTTGGCGTTTCGAGTGTTGACGAATTGTTTGCTCTGATTATGAACAAGAGTGTATCTTCTGCCTCTAAGAGCGAAGAAGATGCTTTCACCTCTCCTCTCTCATCAACAGTTATTACACAAGCCGAACTTAAGACCTACGGCGTAACCACTCTCGAAGAGGCCTTTCGTTTCATTCCGGGTGTTATAGTGTCAGAAGTAACCAATGGTATTTATGATATTCATATTCGTGGTTTGAACAATATACCAGACAATAATATGCTCCTCTACACTCAGAACAACAATACATTGCTTATGATTGATGGTCGTTCGGTGTTTGAGTTTGCTCAGGGTACAATCAATTTTGATGTGTTACCTATTGGCATAGAGGACGTTAAGCGCATCGAGGTTGTGCGTGGTGCTTGCAGTGCATTGTATGGCGCAAATGCCGTTCAGGGCGTTATCAACATCATCACCAACAAACCTCTCGATTCTGACTTTAACATTTCGGGCGACATTCATGTTGGCAACTTGAACACTACGTTGGCAGGTTTCTCGTTGCAGAAAAAAGTTAACGAAAAGTTAGCTCTCGGTCTTACGGCTAATGTTCAGTATCGCAAGCGTCCGACCGACAAATTGTATGTTCAGTCGCAGCAAGGCGTTTTTTATGCCCCCGACGTAAATGCAGTGCCAAGACCTCTGGTAATTGACGGTGTTAACAAACAGCAGTTAGATGAACTCATAGCTTCTGGCAAACTTATTGATGCTTCGCAAGGCGACTATTATACGCTCGATGAGGTGCAAAACCTTAAGCAACTTTACTATCAAGATCCTTATGGCTATATGCTCTACAACTGCTTTGAGCCACAAACACCTCTCAAAGATATGATTCCACACCCTGATTTAGCTCGTCGGAGCGAAGGATTCAATGGCTACATTAGTTTCGAACCTAAAAAAGATATTCGTTTCGACCTCTCTGGTGGTTATCAAAATTCATTTGCTACGGCAACTCCTGTGGGCGACGACTATATATCTTTCAACCAGCGAACATCTAAATCTTGGTATGTTGCACTTGAGAGCTCAGTGAAAGATTTGAAGATTTTGGCAAACTTCTTCCAAGGTCCGGGCGATTTTTCTAAAGGCGCACCGGGTTTCAAAATCAATCGTAATGTTTTCAATGCTTCGGCTGAATATGATATTCATATTGGTAACTGGCTCATCCGCCCGGGTATAAGTTTTCAATATATGAAATATGAAGATTATATACCTGACTATAACAACCCTCAGGCTGCTGCAGCTCATAGCGATTATAGCTGGACATACAAAGATATAGGATATAAACACGAGAATGATGGATTGCCGCACCTATCGGGTTTCTTCAATGGTGATGGCGAGAATAAGTATATTGCGCCAAGCCTCCGCTTTGACTATAAGCTGAACGACTTCCGCTTCATTGCAGCCTTCCGCGATGACAAAACCGATACTCCTGACAAGTGGAATCCATCTTGGCAGTTTGCAGCCAACTATAAAATCAACGAAAAAAACTTTATTCGCTTGGTTTATGGTCGTGCTAATCGAAGTGCCATTTTGGTCAACTCAGAAATGGACTTCACTTGGACGCGTACCAATATGTTGGCTCCGCAGGTTATCAAATTTGATGTGAATAAAGATGCCGATTTGGTGAAGATAGACAACGTTGAACTTGGCTATCGTTGGCGTCCGGCAGACAATATCCTTATAGATGCTGAAGTATTCTTCTCACACTCTTCTGATTATGGCGCAATTATGGCCAAATCGTCAACAATTGCTATCAACGATATGGAGTATGCTGACAATTTGTTCATAGAGTTGATCAAATATAAATATAAAGGTCAAGAGTATAATGGTCAGTTAGTTACCGGAGAAAGTATATATGATGGTACTCCACAAGGACCTGCTTTGCGTGGACGTATGTTGGCTGACCTTCTCAAAGTTGGAACTACACAAGCCAATCTGAAGTACGACAACCTTCCTTATAAGGTCAACCAGTTTGGTCTGAGCCTCAATATCGACTGGATAGTTAATGCTAAATTGATAACAAAGTTCAATGCCAACGTGCAGAAAACATATATCAATGATTATTATCAATACAGCGAGAGCAAAGTAATTATGGGTTTGATGTCAAACACAACTGCACAGATGACTATAGCATTGGACAACTGCAATGATGAGATGTTGAATGTAAATAATCCTAATGGCATAGTTTCAACCGATGGTGAGAAATACTATTTTAGCAACAACACAGTTGACGAATTGGCAAATATGCCCGGTTTGTCGCCTCAGCTCAATGACATTGTAAACCCAACATTGGAAGACAAAGTAGAGCATAAAGCAACGCCATCGTTCTATGGCAACTTGAGTCTGATTTATCGCCCAGTGAAACTTATTGAAATAGCAGCATCGGGCAACTTCATGACTAAGCGCTACTACTCTACGATGTACAACTCTGATGGTGAAAAACTCGACCCACTTTTCAACGTCAACCTCAAAGTAGGCTATCATCCATCTGAGCCAATTGAAGTATTCTTCAACGCTCAAAACCTCTTCAACAACAAAACTCGTCAGTTTGTCTATGCCGATGAGCTTGGTGGTGTCTACACCGTTGGCGTGAACTTCAAGTTCTGATATTTTATACTTTATGATTGATAGGCGTGAGTCTTCTCTGGGGGGCTCGCGCTTTTTTGTGGTATTTGTATTTAAAAGATTATAAATCAGTATATTGTATATTGTTTGTGCAAAAAATAAAAAAACAGTGCAAACAATACAACACTTATAAATTCGTAAAATTCACTATCTTTGCACCCGAAACAATATTCGAATATGATAACTGTAACAGATTTAGCAATTCAATTTGACAAAAAGCCTCTGTTTGAGGATGTTAATATTAAATTTTCGCCCGGCAACTGCTATGGTGTTATTGGTGCCAACGGAGCTGGCAAATCAACATTTTTGCGCATACTCTCTGGCGAACTTGACTCAACTAAGGGACGTGTAGAAATGGCTCCCGGCGAGCGACTCTCAGTGCTAAAGCAGAACCACTTTGCTTACGAAGATTTTACCGTGCTTGACACTGTGCTAATGGGACACAGCAAGCTATGGGACAACATGCAGAAGAAAAACGCACTATATGCTAAGCCTGACTTCAACGACGAAGACGGCATAGTGCTTGGCAAACTTGAAGAGGAGTTTGCTGAAATGGACGGATGGAACGCTGAGAGTGATGCTGCCAACTTGCTATCTGGATTAGGAATAAAAGAAAAACTGCATAGCCAGTTGATGAAAAATCTGACTGGTAAAGAGAAGGTAAAAGTGTTGCTTGCACAAGCACTATTTGGCAACCCTGATAACCTACTCCTCGACGAGCCTACCAACGACCTTGACCTCGATACCGTTTTGTGGCTCGAAAACTACTTGGCAAACTTTGAAAATACCGTCATAGTAGTTTCGCATGACCGTCACTTCCTCGACAACGTCTGCACCGATATTGTCGACATCGATTATGGTAAAATCAAACTCTTTTCGGGTAACTATTCGTTTTGGTATGAAAGTTCGCAACTTGCTCTGCGTCAGCAAGCTGCACAAAATAAAAAGGCAGAAGAAAAGCGCAAAGAACTTATGGAATTCATCTCGCGCTTTGCTGCCAATGTGGCTAAATCAAAGCAAACAACATCGCGCAAAAAGATGCTTGAAAAGCTCAACATAGAAGAGATACAGCCATCGACACGTCGTTATCCGGGCATCATCTTCACACCAGAGCGTCAGGCAGGCGACAAAGTGCTTGAAGTGCGCGACCTTAGCTATGAGCAAGATGGTGAGCTGCTTTTCTCTGACGTGTCGTTCAACGTAGAGCGCAACGACAAAATTGCACTCCTCAGCCACGACCCTCGCGCCACAACAGCATTCTTCAAAATAATAAATGGTGAGTTGCAACCCAAAACAGGTTCGTTTAGTTGGGGACAAACCATCACAACAGCTTATCTGCCAGTAGATAACACTGAGTTTTTCAAAAAAGAACTCGACCTTACCAACTGGTTGGCACAGTTTTCAACCAACACTGAAGACTACTTCTTGCGCACCTATTTGGGCAAAATGCTCTTCTCGGGCGATGATATACAGAAAAAATGTACAGTGCTTTCTGGTGGTGAGAAGATGCGTTGCATGATAGCCAAAATGATGCTCTCTAACCCCAACGTTGTTATGCTCGACCACCCAACCAACCACTTGGATATGGAGTCGATACAAGCATTCAACAACAATATGAAGACCTATCCGGGCAACATCATCATGACTTCGCACGACCATGAGTTTATCCACACCGTGTGCAACCGCGTGATAGAGATAACACCCAAAGGCACCATTGATAAGTATATGGACTTTGAGGAGTACATGGAAGACGAAAAGATAAAGGCTCAGCGTGCCGAGCGTTACTCGCTCTGATAGTGTTGAGCAATAGTTTTTTTGAAATAGAGATGTCATTTTTTTATTGTAATGGCATCTCTATTTAGTGTAAACACAATGGACAAACTACTCAACTTGCCATATTTTGGTTCGGTATACCACTGGGCGCAGCTATTTAGGCAGGGCAACAACATAATTGAGGCACATGGCAACTATCTGAGGCGCACCTTCAGAAATAGAGTGGTCATAATGTCGGCCAACGGACCAATAGCCCTCACAGTGCCAGTGTTTAGCAGCAACGATGCACCATACGTGCAAACACGCATCAATTATAGCACCGATTGGGCTTCGGAGCATCTCAACGCCTTCCGTTCGGCATACAACGCTTCGCCCTTTTATGAGTTCTATGAAGACGATTTTGCAGCTATCTATCAGCGCAACAATGTTTTCTTGTGGCAACTCAACTTAGATATGATGCAACTCATTGCACAGCTGCTACAGATAGAACTCAATGTAACCTTCACGGCAGAGTATGAGAAACAACCATCGCAAGTCGTAATGGCATTGGGCACAATAGCAATCATCTGCTTGCTCAAGGTGTGATAGATGTGGCTTATTATCAGGTGTTTGCACAGAAATATGGATTTCAAAAAGGCATGTCGGTGCTCGACTTGCTTTTCAATATGGGACCTGAAGCTAAGCTCGTTTTGATGCAAATGGCTCGTGGTGAGTAACGTTTTTTTTAGCAACAAAAGCAATATGTCGTTATATCCGCAAAATATAGAACAAAAACTAAAATTTGGTCGCATACGCGAAGTGCTCAAAACCTATTGCCTCAGTCCGTTAGGTTGCCAAAATGTTGACCAAATGAGTTATCTGACCACATATTCTGACATTGTTGGCAAGCTTGCCGAAGTTGACGAAATGTGCACTATTCGCACCTCTGATGCCGACTTTCCAATTTCTGAATTTCCAGATCTGACTGAAGCTATCAAGCGCATACGTATTGAAGGATTGTATTTGGAAGAGGCAGAATTGGCCGATTTGTGTCGGATGCTAAAAATGGTCAGAAGTTTGGTGCATTTTTTTGAGGTAGCCGAAGATGGTGCATATCCGTTGCTCAGTCAGTTGTCGGCCGAAGTGCCCATCTATCCAGTTCTGATTGAGCGCATCGACAACATACTCGATAAATTTGGGCGCATCAAAGACAATGCTTCGCCCGAACTCTTGCAAATAAGACGCGACATAGCTTCAAAGCAGAGCAGTGTTTCGAAACGTTTGCTCAGCATCATGAAGCAAGCTCAGGCTGATGGCATTGTTGAGGCCGATGCATCAGTAGCAGTGCGCGATGGGCGAGCAGTGATACCCGTGCCAGCCGGCAACAAGCGACGCATAAGTGGCATTGTGCTTGATGAATCGTCAACAGGTCGAACAAGCTACATAGAGCCCACCGAAATAGTGGCTATGAACAACGAACTACGCGAACTACACTACGCCGAACGTCGTGAGTTGATAAAAATTCTCACCGATATGTCGGCCAACATTCGCCCATACATAGCCGATATTATCGAATCGTTTGAATATATGGGGTATATTGATTTTGTCAGAGCCAAAGCCCAATACGCCTACGAAACAGAGTCGGTAATGCCCAAAGTTGAGGATAGGCAAGGCATGTATTGGTCGGGCGCACGTCATCCGTTGCTTTTTTTGCAACTCAAAGAGCAGGGTAGGGCTATTGTTCCGCTCGAAATCGAACTCGAAGCTCCATTGCAACGCATACTGATAATATCAGGTCCGAATGCTGGAGGTAAGTCAGTATGCTTGCAAACTGTTGGCTTAGTGCAATATATGATGCAATGTGGTATGCTTGTTCCGATGGACAAAAGTTCGAAAATGGGCATCTTTTCTGACATATTTATTGATATGGGCGATGAACAAAGCATTGAAAACGACCTCTCAACATATTCGTCGCACCTCACCAACATGAAGCACTTTGTGCGTAGCAGTTCGGCACGTACCCTCATTCTTATCGATGAATTTGGTACTGGTACAGAGCCTATTTTAGGTGGCGCAATAGCTGAAAGTGTGTTGGCAGAACTCAATAGGAAAGGCGTTTATGGCGTAATAACCACTCACTATACCAATCTGAAGCATTTTGCAGCACAAACTGAAGGACTACACAATGGTGCAATGCTTTTCGATACTCATGCTATACAACCACTTTTCCGCTTGCAAATGGGGCAGCCCGGTGGTTCGTTTGCCTTTGAAATAGCTCGAAAGATAGGTTTGCCAGAGTCTATTTTGGCTGAAGCAAAAGAAAAAATGGGACAAGAACATCTCGATTTCGACAAGCATTTGCGTGAAATAGTGAGAGACAAAAATTATTGGGAAAACAAGCGACAAACCATCAAAGAGCAAGAAAAACGCCTTTCGCAAGTGCTCGAACGATATAGCAACGAACTTGAACGCATAAAGCAGGAACGCAAAGATATATTGTCGAAAGCCAAGCATAAGGCTGAGGAGATAATGTCTGAAGCTAATAGCAAAATAGAAAATGCAGTGCGTGAAATACGCGAGGCACAAGCTGAAAAAGAACGCACACGCCAACTTCGCACCGACGTTGAGGCATTTAAGCAAAAGGTAGCCGACATAGACAAAATAGAGGCTGACGACATAGTAGAACGCAAAATGCAACGCATTCGCGAACGTCAAGAACGCAAAGTACAAAATAAGCAAAAGATTGAACAACAGTCTGTTGCACAGAAACAACAACTTGTTGCCGATGAAAAAATAGCAGTAGGCGACGTAGTGATAATAAATGGAAATACCGATCAGCGAGGCGAAGTGCTACAGATAAAAGGCAACAATGTGCAAGTGGCTGTGGGCAATATGAAAACCAATGTTGACATTAGCAAACTGAAAAAAATATCGGGTAGGCAAAACAAAAAACTGAGCAATGCGCAAGTGTCGGTTTCGTATAGCAACGTAGGTAACACAGTGCGCGAGAAAAAACTCAACTTCAAAGCCGAACTCGATGTACGAGGTTTGCGCGCCGACGAAGCGCTTGAAAAGGTTGCCGCTTTTGTTGATGAAGCAATAATGTGTGAGCAGTCGCACCTAAGCATTTTGCATGGCAAAGGCAACGGCATATTGCGTCAGATGATACGTCAGTGGCTCAATGCTCAGCCATTTGTTGCAAGCGTACGTGATGAACATGTACAATTTGGTGGAGCTGGCATTTCAATAGTAGAACTCGATTTGTAAAGCAGAGAGTTTTTTATTTATTCACAATCTTAGCTAAAATAGACGAATGCTTCTCAAAGTGTTCGGTAACATTGCACTTGATGTGTGCCAACTCAGTAGTGGTAGCCTTGCCGTTGATAGCAACTAACTCTTGGGCTATTATGTTGCTACGTTTGCCAGCTATATACTCAGCATCTTTAGCCTCTCCGGCAAGCATTATGGTTGATGCACCGCCCGACTTTGCTATAATCTGGTCGGCATTTACACCTCGCATATCTACAGTTGAGCCTTGCTCAGTATTGATGTAAATGTTGGGCGTATGGGCATATTCTGTAATGTTGATATGTGCACCTTGTGTAGTTTTGGCTATTATAGATTTGCTTGCTTCAATGTTGCTTATTGTCATTGTAGCACCCTCAGTTACAGTTATATATACATTTGCGCATGTAATTGTAGATAAGGTTATTTTGCTGCCTTCGTGAGCTGACAACATAATGATGTTGTTGTTCTGTATAGGCGCATGCACATTGACAATCGATATGTTGTTGGCTATTATTTTTGACAAAGAAGGTGCTACAACTTTCAGAACAATGTTGTGCGTATCGTTGGTGTCTTGTTTTATATTGAGGTGCAATTCGTTGCCTTTGTTTTCTATAGCCAATGTTTCTACAATCTCTTTGGGCGCTTCTACATATACTTTATATTGTTTACCTATTGAGAAATCAACATTGATATACGAATTGACAATGAGAGTGTTGAATTCTTTTACTTCAAACTCTTCATGCCATAAATCGTTATTGTTTTTGGTGTCTTTGTTGATATGAGACAATGTGGTATCGCTATTACCCGAACGAATAATGGTACCATCGTTTAAGATGATGCAACCATTATTTATTGTTATAATCTTTTCATCAAATTTTATATCACCAATTATTTCCTTTATATCCAATTCCATCGTATTCTTATTACAATTTTGTAACTACGATGTGTGTTGTTTTTTGTTTCGTATATTTTGCGTTTTTTTTTGTTACTCTTATTCGGTAATCAATGCTTTTAGTTCTTCGTTGGTAAATATAGAAAGTGGGGTATTGTTTATGAATGTAACAGCCAATTGACTCTTTTTTTGCTGAAGTTTTTCTATTTTTTCCTCAATAGTGTCTTTTGTTATGAAGCGATAAACCATCACAGGTTTGTCTTGTCCTATGCGGTGTGTTCTGTCGATGGCTTGTTGTTCTGCTTGCGGATTCCACCATGGGTTGAGCATAATTACGTAGTCGGCTTTGGTGAGGTTTAGGCCTACGCCACCTGCTTTGAGCGATATGAGGAAAATGTGTATGTTGTTGTTGTTCATGAAGTTGCTTATCACCTCTTGGCGGTTTCGGGTTGTACCTGTGAGTATGCAGTATTCTATTTTTTCGTTTTCTAAGTGTTTCTGCAGTAGCTCTAAGTCTCTCACAAACGATGAGAATATAAGCACGTTGTGTCCCTCAGATAGTATGTTGTTTATCTGTTCTTTTACTTGCTCAGTTTTGCCTGATAGTCCGCCATAGTCTGGGTGAATCAGAAACGGATGGTTGGCGGCAAGTCGTAGGCGTGTAAGGGCTTTGAGGGCTGCAAATGTTTCGGTTTGTAGTGTGGCGTTGCTGTCGGTTAGTTTTATTATTTCGTTGCGGCAGCAGCGTATTTCTTCTTCATATATGTCGGCTTGCTCTTGTGTCATGGTGCAATATATGATTTGCTCGCTTATTGGTGGCAAGTCATTGGCTACGTTGCTTTTGGTGCGGCGTAGTATGTAGGGGGTTATTATTCGTTTGAGTTTTTGTTCTGCCTCTTTGTTTTCTTTTTCTATTGGCGAAACAAAAAAGTTGCGGAAGAATGTTGATGTGCCAAGCAGTCCTTTGTTTATTAGGTTCATCTGTGCCCATAGGTCGAAGAGGTTATTTTCTATTGGGGTACCACTAAGTGTTAGGTAGTGTTTGGCGTTGATTTTACAAGCAGCTTTGTATGTTATCGACGATGGATTTTTTATGCATTGACTTTCATCGAGTATGAGGTATTCAAAGTGTGCTGCCGATAGGTAGTTTATGTCGTTGCGTAGTAGTCCGTAGGTGGTTATTACTATATGATAGTGTTGTATTATTCTGTCTATTTCGGTGCTTTGTGCTCTGTTTTTGCCTATGTAGTTGTATACTCTGAGGTGTGGGGTAAATTTGTTTATTTCGTTTATCCAGTTGTGTACGAGCGATACGGGCATTACTATGATTGATGGCGGTAGAGTGGTGTTGTTGAATGTGCTCAACATATTCTGATTTATGTCGGTGCGCACTGGTGCTGTGGCATATATGTGGCTTAGCAATGCCAATGTTTGTAGGGTTTTGCCAAGTCCCATGTCGTCGGCCAAGATGCCACCTTTGTTGTTTTCGTATAGTGTGTTGAGCCATTTGAAGCCGTCGTACTGGTATGGGCGTAGTGTAGCATTGATGGCACCTTGCATTGGCGTTTGCGATATTGCTATTTGTCCGTTGGTATCTATGAGATCTTGTTCTATAAAGTCTGATGGGAGAAGTGTGGCGTGCATGCTATCTACTATGATGACGCCGTTTTTTTCTTTTACAAATGGTATTAGGTCTTTCCACGTAACAAACCATTCATCTGGTATGATAAATATTTGTCCGTTGGGCAAAATGTACCTGTTGTCGTGATTTAATATATTGTTTTTGAGCTTGATAAATGGTATTTCAAAACCATCAATATTTATTGTTGCGTATATTTCAAACCAGTCTATTTTGCTTTCAGTATATACTTGTAGCTCTATTGGACCGTTGTAGTATGTTTCAGTTAGTGTCGAAGTGTCTACACTTATATGTGCATCAGTAAGTTGCTGATGGTTGTTGTTTATCCATTCTATGAGTGGATAAACGCTTTTGTTGTTGGGGCGGTCAGCAAGTGTAAATAGGTTGTTATGTTGTACTTTTAGACCTAAGTCGCATAGTAGCTCAGCATATTTGTTTTCTTCAGCAAAGTGGCGCGAGCAGGTGTAGAAGGTGTATTTGTTGTTGGCTATTTGCAATTCTACATTTTTGTTGTTGCTTGCGTATTTAAATTTTTCTTCGCCATATTCAAAGTTGAGTGTAAAGTTGTATCCAAATGGGTTTTGGTCTATGGCAAGTAGGGCTTTGCACTGATATTCTTGTCGTTTTATTCCAAAGCCTTTGGCCATTACGTAGTGGTCTGTAATGCATTTGCGCACAAATGTTTGCAGATATTTTTCTACGTTTTGTGGCTCTACTACTATGAGTTTTTGAGTGTAGAATGGACGAAATTTTTTTACTTCGATATTGTTGAATATGTATAGCGTGTTTTTTACTATTAGTGCTGCCGGATCTGATATTACTTCTACTATTTTTTGCTTTGTTAGTGTCACTTCTATTGTTTCTGCGCCATTGCTTATGCTTATTGCAAGCGAATAGCGTAGTGTCTTTTTTTCATCGAGGGTAAAGAAAAATTTTGGACGAGTGAGTCTATGTTCAAATTTTATTTTGTTGGATTCGGTTATTTCATCGTGCCCATGACGCAAAAATAGTAGCATATTGTTGCTTGCTATTATTGGCAGCGCCATGCTCATCTTTTTTTCTATGTTGGGGCGAATGATGTCTAATGTTTGTGGTGTTATGCCATCTATAAACTCACGAATGGTTTTGTTTTTTGCATATAGTTTGCACAGCTCTTTGTCGGTTATTTTGTTCAGTATCTCTACAGCCTCTTTTTCAGCTGGTGTAATTTCTATTGAACCATTGCTGACAATGTCGGGCGTGGCGGGTTGTACTATTTTGTAGTGTGGCTTGTCGCTTGGGTCTACTATGTATGGTAAGCAAATGTAGCCGAACTTGTTATGCTCGGCTACTATAAAACACAGGCATTCCATTCTCCTGTTCTATCTTTATGTGTGTGAGTTAATTATCTTACTATTATACGTTGTCCAATGCGCAGTGTCTTTTTTTGCGAAAAACCATTGAGTTTGCAAATATTGTTTACTGTTGTGCCATATTTGCGAGCTATTGCGCCTAATGTGTCGCCACTTCTGATTACGTGTATTTTGCGTTGCGATGCAGCTATCGATTCTTGGTCGGTTTGTCCGTAGTGTGAGTAAATGCTGAAATAGTGCTTTTTTAGTATGAATTTGTCAGAACGTAATTCTCCTGTTTGGAAGTTGATAATGCGCTCTGCATCAAATGGTTGTCCCATATAGCGTGCTTCAAAGTGCAAGTGCGGTCCTGTGCTTCTGCCTGTTGAACCACCATAGCCTATTATGTCGCCAGCTTTCACTATATCGTTTTCGCTTACATTATGTTTCGACAAGTGACCATAGTAAGTTTCTAAGCCGTTAGGGTGGCGTATTACTACCAAATTGCCATATCCGCCTGTGTTTTTGGTAGTTTTCACTACGCGCACTTTGCCGTCGAAGGCTGCACGTATCGGAGTGCCTGTGGTAAGCGGAATGTCGGTGCCTTTATGTTCGCGTATTCTGCGAAATTTGAATCCAGAGCGCACTATGCCTGTAATTGGTGGACAATAGTTGTGAACCGAATCGCGCAGTGTTAGTTCTATTTCGTCAGGTAAGGTGATGTTGAGTCCTTTGTAGGCGTGTATTTTGTCGTTGTCCCAATTTTCTTCAAAATCTTCTTCATCAAAGTGCGGACGATCGAGCTCTATTTGCTCCCAAGTTTGGTCAGTGTAGAGCACTATTTTTACAAATTTGTCGGCTGTAGATATTGTGTCGTATACCTCAACGGCTTGCTTTGTGGCTAATATCTGTATTGTGTCGTTTTCGAGCGGACCTGCATTAGCTATGGATGTGCTTGCGGTTAATATTGCTGCAATTGTTAGCTTTTTCACTGTGTTATTTTCTTTGTTAATAATATTTTTAATGTTATCGGAGGTCAACTACTTCAACGTCAGGATGAGCTGCTTTGTCGAAGCTGAACTCTTTATCAGCTATATTTTCGTTGGTTACAAACTTGGTTATATCAACATAATAAGACATACCGTCTTTACCTTGTTGTATGATACGTTTTATTGTATAGTTGGTTTTATCTATTGTTAGTCTGACGCGTGTAATATTTGTTTTTCGATCGATGGGGTAGAGGTCAATCTCCACACAGTTGGCGTTGTTTACTTTGGTGTCTTGCAAATAACGCATTTTGTATTTTTTGTCGAACGAATTGGTTATTTGTAGCGGACCAACTATTGTTTCTGAGTTTTCATCAACGTCAGAAATGTTGGCTTCGTTGTCATTTACCAACCATGTGCATATTGTTGTCCCATCGAAGTATGTGATGTTGTCCATCAGGTTGAGGCGATATTTGTTGCCTTTTATTAGTAGTGTCCCTTTGTGAGTGTCTTGGGTGTTTTGTTGCTTGTTGTCTATGGTTAGAGTAAACGAAGTGTTGATAGTTGAGTATGATTTGTTACTCTTCGCAACTTTTTCCATATATGTTTTAGCTATTTCGCTTCGTTCTTCATCGGTTTGTGCCATCGTATTTATGGCTCCGATTGTTACAACTATGAGGCTAAATATTTTTGATAGTTTCATAATATGTTGTTTCTGTTACAGACCAAATCCCTGCAAAATTCGTTCCAAATCTACTTCTGTTTGCACCAAAACTTGCCTTGGCTTGCTTCCTTCGGCTGGTCCTACTATGCCTACACGCTCAAGTTGGTCCATCAGTTTGCCGGCTCTGTTGTAGCCCAACGAGAAACGGCGTTGTATGTTCGATGTTGAACCTGATTGTGAGGTTACAACCATTCTGGCTACTTCAGCAAACAATGAGTCGAGTTGCCCTGCGTCTATACCTGCAGCTCCGCCATCTTCGCCATCTGTTGACACTTCGGGTAGTGGGTATGATGTGGCATAGCCTTGTTGTTCGTATATGAAGTTGTTGATGCGTGTTACCTCTTCGGTGTCAACAAGTGCACATTGTACGCGTGTAGTGTCAGAACCCATTTTTACAAGCATGTCGCCTCTACCAATGAGGTGCTGAGCGCCAGTGGTGTCAATAATGGTACGTGAGTCGACCATATTGCCAACGCGGAAGGCTATCTGTGTTGGGAAGTTGGCTTTGATAACGCCCGTAATTATTTTTGCCGACGGACGTTGTGTGGCCAATATCATGTGTATGCCTACGGCACGAGCCTTCTGAGCTATGCGCGCTATTGGTGTCTCTATCTCTTTGCCTGCCGTCATTATGAGGTCAGCAAATTCGTCGATGATGACTACTATATATGGCAAATATCGGTGACCATGTTCGGGGTTGAGCTGGCGGTTGATAAATTTGTGGTTATACTCTTTTATGTTTCGGCAGTCGACTTTGGTAAGCAGTGCATATCGGTCGTCCATTTCTACGGTGAGCGAGTTGAGTGTGTTTTTAACTTTGTCTACGTTGGTTATTATCACATCATCTTCGCTCTCCATTTTTGCCATAAAGTGTTTTTCGAGTTTGCGATAGATGCTAAACTCTACCATTTTGGGGTCTACCATCACAAATTTTACTTGCGATGGGTGTTTTTTATACAAAATAGATGTTACAATGGCGTTTAGTCCAACTGACTTACCCATACCTGTTGCACCTGCTACGAGGAGGTGAGGTGTTTTGGTAAGGTCAAACATAAACACTTCGTTCGATATTGTTTTGCCCATAACGATAGGCAATTCGTAGGTCGACTCCTGAAATTTTCTTGATTTTACCATCGATAGCATCGACACTACTTGTGGCTTTGAGTTCGGAACTTCGATGCCTATTGTGCCTTTGCCCGGCATAGGTGCTATTATGCGGATGCCAAGTGCTGCCAATGAGAGGGCAATGTCATCTTGCAAGCCTTGTATTTTTGATATCCTGACACCCGGAGCTGGCACTATTTCGTATAGTGTTACTGTCGGTCCGATGGTGGCTGTGATGTTTTGTATTTTGATGCCAAAGTTGTCGAGTGTTTCTACTATTTTGTTCTTTTTCTCTACAAGTTCAGCTTTTTCTTCCTCTTCGCTTGTGGCTGCGTTCTGATAATCTTCGAGTAGGTCAAATGTAGGGTATCGATAGTTTGAGAGGTCAAGTGTAGGGTCGTAAGGTGTGTCGAGCGAGCCTATGTTTTGCGATGTTTCTTCTTCTTGTTTTGGTTGAGTTACAATCAGTTCGTCTTCATTTTGCAATTGCTGTTCGCTCTCATTTTGTTGGCTATTTATTGTTAGTTCATCTTCGTCATAAGTGTTGTTTGTATCTATGTTGTTGTTATCTGTTTCTGCATCGTTGTTCGGAATTATTACATTTTCTTCATCTTCATTATACTCATTGTCAGTTTGTTGCGTATGTTTTTGTTCGGCTTCGTCGTCAATGTTTGCAGGTGTACCGGGTATTGTTGCACCTTCGCTTCGGTCTAAATTAAATTTAGGCACATTGATTTTGCGGTTGGCGAGGTTGGCTATAAGGTTGCTTATTTTATTAGCAAAGCCATCAACGCATACTGATAGATATATAGCTGCGGTAACAATGAGCAAGATAAGTGTGCCACCAACACCTATTGATAGCATCAGCCATTTGCTAACGCAGTAGCCGTGCCAGCCACCTGCCAATATAAATGAGGTGTCAGATAGTTTGAAGAATATAAATCCGAATGCAATGCTACCCCAAATGCTTATAATTAAGCCGTGTAGTGTTATTCGTAACGGACGTATTCTTTTCACATCGAATAGGCGTAGTCCGAATGCTATCATTATGGTTGGTACAACAAATGCCATTATGCCTATACCATTGGTAATGAGCATGTTGGATATCCATGCGCCAAATTTGCCAAGTTTATTTTTTACAACAACGTCTTCTTCAAAAGCTTGTACCAATGATATGTCGATAACGCTTCTGTCGTCTCCGCCTGAGATGAAGAAGTTGATCATGGCAAAAGCTATGTATAATCCGAGACCTAACAATGAGATGCCTACAAAAAATTTTGTAGGTATTTTCTTTACTGTCTCTTCGGCTTCGGCTTGTTGTTTTTTTTGAGGCATTTTTTGCTGTTTATCTCGCCAAAAAAATGATTGACTTGTTGTTTGTTTTAGTTCAAAAATCTTACAAAGATAGCTATTTTTTATTGAATTTTTATGAGCAAATCAGCAGTTACTTGCCCAATTAGCTAAAAAAGAGCCGTGGTATGAGCACGACTCTCTGAATCTCATTTTTTGTTATTTTATTTTGATGCAACTACTTCTACTTCAACAAGTGCACCTTTGGGCAATGCTTTTACGGCAAATGTAGCACGTGCCGGAGCATCTTGTGTGCCAAAAAAATGCTCGTATACTGTGTTGAATTGTGCAAAGTCGTTGATGTCAGCCAAGAGGCAAGTGGTTTTCACTACGTTAGCTACAGTGTAGCCAGCTGCGGTGAGTATTGCTTCTATGTTTTTGAGTGCTTGTTGGGTTTGTTCAGCTATGCCGCCTTCAATTATCTGACCTGTTTGTGGCACTATCGGAATCTGACCTGAAACGTAGAGTGTACCGTTGGCTTCGATAGCCTGACTATATGGTCCGATAGCTGCCGGAGCATTGGGAGTCGAGATTGTTTTTTTCATATTTTGATAATTTTTATTTAGTTAATAATCAATAATATCCGTTGTCACGCGGACTGTTGTTTTGCTGATATTTTAGGTCGCGCAAAATGCTGCTACTGATAGCAATGTTGAATGAATATGACTTGTATGAACCTACCGGAACGCAGTTGAAATTCATTGTCCAACAGTGCAAATCGCGTGTGATGCCAAACGATGTTTGCGACAATTTTTTCTCATCGAAGCTATAACCAGATGACATTGATATTTTCCACTTTGGTGTGAGCGTAATGTTGCCACTCATATTGACGCTATGCACTACTTTGTATGAGTAGGTACATTTTTCTGGGTCAAATTTATTTTGCGATACACGCAAGCTATAGTTGAGTGATATGCTCCAAGGCATATTAAACTCAGCGTATCCTTCGTTGTCTTTGTCTACAGTTGAGTTCTGTTGTCCTTTGGGTATCTGTGCTCCAGCAGCTTCGTTGTCACTTTCAGCGGCTTGCATTGCCCAGTCTTCGTCTTCGTCAGGCACTTCGTCGCTTGGGTTTTTGCCATCCTTTAGCTTTTTGAATATTTCTGGCGATAGCTGAAATCCGAAGCTCAGACCAGCATTGGTGAGGCGTGCAAGTTGGTTGTTTTGCTTTAGCGACGAACGGTCGATTCTGATTGGTGCACCTTTTTTGCTCGCTACCACACCATAGGGGTCAAATGTGGCGTTGAACGATACGCTTGTGCCAAATACTTTGGTTCGACCACTCATACTTATGTTGTCCCACTTTATCGAGTCTTTCATTAGGTCGTAGCCCGAACTCAACGATAAGCTCTCAAGTATTCCTATGTTTTTAAATCCGGTTGAATCTTTGTCGGTTTTTACCTTCATCTCAAGGGTGTTGCCAAGCGATATTGATATTTTGCCACTTTGTGCTGAGCCCGGCGTGCCATATAGGTAGCCATTGTAGTAGCTATATTTGTATGATACAATCTGATCGTTTTTTTTGTCGTAATATTCAAATTCGTCGTAGCAACCATACTTGGGCTGACTGAAATCTGGTGTGTATGAGAAACTTACACTTGGTGTCAGCACATGGCGTATGGCATTTATCTTGTCGCCAAATATAGCTCTGATGGGCTTGTAGAAGGTGTATATTTTGGTGCTCAAACTGGTCGAAAAACTGAAGTCGTAGGCTCTATTGAAACCTGTGATAGGGTCAGTTTTTATTATTTTTTGTTCCTCTTCGTCCCAATATTGTTTCGTTTTGTTCAGATACCAACGTTCAGTGTAGTTGAAACCGGGCGTCATAGTGAAGTATTTGAGAAACTTGATATTGGTCGATACTGGTACAGTATGTTTGAAGCCATTTTTCCATTTTGTAGCAAAATCTTCAGGTGCAAATGTTAGTTCGCTCTCTTTGCACGATATGCTGTTTTTGCCTGAAAATGAATATGATATATTTATGTCGTATAGCGGATTGGGTTTCACTCCAACCAACTTTTTAGGTTTGAATGGGTAGAAACGTTTCGACGATGTTATTGATAAGTCTGGCATTGTGAGGCTTATCGATGTGTCTCTACTATTTTGTGAGTGAAGCAACGATGCTGTAAGGCGGAATGGGTTATTGGCCCATTTGCGCGAGTATGAAATTGATGAACTTTTTTGGTTGGTGGCAAGTGTATTGGGGTTTACTATGCTCGTAACGTTGTTTCTGTTGTATGAACTGGTTGAGAAGTTTACACTTGCTGAAAATGTTTGGTCTGGGTTGGCTTTGGTGTCTTGTGAATGATTCCAACGCACTGAGAAGTCGCGAGTTTCGCTATAGTCTGGTAGCTCTTTTTCCGAGTTTTTGTTTACGATATAATCGCCCGAAAAACTACCTGAAAATTTATATCTCTTTTTATATGTTGATGATAGGTGTGTGCCCCACGAACCTTTGGTGTAGATATCGGCCAATAGCTTTATATCAAAATATTCGCTTGCTGCTAAGTAATAGCCACCATTGCGAAGGTAGAAACCTCTTGATGTTTCATCGCCGTATGTTGGTATTATTATACCTGAGCTATATGACTTGGTGTTGGGTATAATGGCAAATGGCAACGCTATTGGCATTGGTACATCTTCAAGCACAAGGTATGCCGGACCGGTTACAGTCTTCTTGCCCGGAATTACTTTGGCTTTTGTTAGGTTCAGATAGAAGTGAGGGTGGTCATGGTTTGCGCATGTGGTGTAGCGAGCGTCGCGCATAAAGTACGTTTTCTCGTCAACGCGCTTAGCTTTTTCGCCTATTATGTAGCCTTCGCCTTGTTCGGTAACCACATGTTTAATTATGGCTTTTTTGCTTTTGAAGTTGTACTTCATTTCGCGCATAGTATATTCACCGCTCTTATCTTTAAACACAGGCAAATCAACCTCTTGTCCTGTTGAGTCTCGCCTTCCACATGCATAGGCTATGGTGCTATCCATGTCGAGTTCTATTTTGTAGGCCGTGAGTGTTATGTCGCCATATTCTATTTTTGCTCCGCCAAACAGATACATTTTTTTATTGTCGAAGTCAAATGCCATAGAGTCGGTAGCTGTGTATTTTACTTCGCTATCGAGTATCGATTTTGGGTCAGATGTTTTCTTCTCTTTGGCTTTCTTGGGCGCTACTATTAGTGTGTCGGCACTTTGGAGTGTGTCAGACGTTATGCGCATTATGTCTCTGGTATCTACGGCTGTGTCAGCTACTGCAATTGGCCAATTTGTTGTTTGCGACGGATGGGCGGCCGCAAATACAAATATTTGCCCGAAGATGGCTGTAGCTGCTATGAGTGGCAGTTTTGATGTTTTATGTTTGTTTGTTGTTGCCAACTATTTTTGCTCTGATGTTATTTTTTCTTTTTATAAGGTCAAAAAAAACCGACGCGCAAAGATAACAACAATCGCGTCATTTCTTGCTCTTTTGTAGCTAAGAATATTTTTGTAGCTAAAAAAACACGGTTCTTTTATTAAAAAAACTCAAGTTTCGCAAGTAGAAATGTACTGCAAACAAGTCCCTATATACGGCCTTCCCATTAATTTTACTTTTTCTGTGCCGACAGAAAAAGTAACAAAAAGAACTCGTCGCTGTTGCCACTCCGCTAAAAATTATCT
>CAJONN010000024.1 GCA_905235955.1 uncultured Marinilabiliaceae bacterium | reverse complement strand
ATTATAATAGAAGATAATACTGAAACGGCAGAACACTTGAGAGCTGAAAATGAGCTAAAAGATTATTGTGAAGGTGAACCAAGAGTTAAGTTGTATTACGACTATGCAGTAAGTGGTGTAACGTATCGCTTGTGGAGGTATACCTTGCCAGATGGTTCAGATATTGAGCTAATGGATATACAAGAGATACCGCAGTATCCAGAACCATTTGATAAAGAGAGTCGTGAAAGCCGTGAACATCTAATGTTCGATGGTTGGGCATATAGCACTTCATCTCAAACCGACTCGATATATAAAGCGTATGCTACTGCAGGTTACTACTTCGTAACATACGACACATCAGATGGTTGTTCAGGTAAGTCAAATGTGGTATATGTAGAAGAGTTCCCATTGCCACATGAAGACAACCAAGAGCTCTTTGCAGCAGTTCCAAATGATAATGGTACTATTGACGAAAAGACACGTAACGATGAGTTTGGTTTGATAGATGCAAGTTTGATATACTTAACTCATGCACGTGTGGGTGTAACATATCAGTTGGTACATCTCGATGCCTTTGATACAAAGAACAAGCAACTTGGTGATGTAGTTCTTGAAGAAAAGACTGCTGAGCAAGATGATGTTACATTGTCATTCGGACCAATATCGTCAGATCCTGATAAGGTTGACTTGGGTTGGGGCGAAGGATCGTATGTTGTACGTGCAATAAATGATGCTACTCTTTGTAGCATCGACTTAGGTCCAATTGAATTGGAGGAGGAAGGACTTGTTGCCGAAGATGTAACATTGTACTTGAGTGCAGAGCAGTCATCGGTTCAGCTACTGCTTACACCATCTCCAGCTAATAAAGGTGTTAAATACAACGACCATTATCGTTACATCAACTGGTACAAAGATTGATGTAGCATATTGGCCAAAGACTGAAACAAATCCAGAAGATGGTTCTGTTAGAGTATATAACGATGACAGTGCAGAACTGCCAGCAGGATATAATAGGTCAGATGCTAAATCAAATATAGTATACGTTATATTGCCTACCGACAAAGTTATCGAATTGGATCATTGGGAAGAAGGCTGTAGCGAAAACATAAAATATACTGGAACTTATGACTACTTCTTCAATGTAGGCGAAACCAATATGCAGTTGGATCACTGGGAAGAAGGTTGTGACTCTGTTTTGCATACTGAAACAGTTTATACTAAGCAAGTGAGCACAACATTTGGTACCTATGGCTTCAACGATTATAATGGTAATCTGATAAAAGAGGAAGGATGTAAGACTGGTATGTTTGAATATCGTAAGTTGCCTCGCTACTATGGTATAGAAAGAATACCTTACTACATATACAATGAAAAGTATGCAAAGGTAGGTCGTAGGTCAAATACTGCATATATTACAATTATATGTGGTAACGAAAATGTACCAGATAGTTGCTCATTGTTCTTGATACCAAATGCAATATCGCCAAATGGTGACGGATTGAACGATGAGTTCCAAATAGTTCTGCCACCAGAATACGAAGAGAATCATACATCGAAACTCGAAGTATACAACCGTTGGGGTACATTGGTATACAGATCATCAGGTACGAAGTACGGTCGTGATTGTCCTAACTGGGATGGTACATCAAAGACCGCCAATATGGTAACGTTAGGTAGCGAGTTGCCACAAGGAACCTACTTCTATGTCTTCACAATCGACTTCAATATAGATGGTGAAGTGAGGACGAAGAAGCTTCACGGATATGTTGAACTTAGACGATAAGAAGTGGGGGAGCTATTTATGAAGAATAAATGCATAAGATATATGAGAAATTTAGTAAGATATATTATGATGCTGACCATCTTGGGCGCAACCACAACAGTGGTGCGCGCTCAGGATCAGGCGGTCTACAATCATTATATCGCTAATCAAGGTGTTCTCAATCCGGCTTATAACGGTTCAAGAGATGTAATAAGTGGAATTTTATTGTTCCGTTCGCAATGGACAGGCTTCGAGGGAGCACCATACACAGGGGCATTCAATATGCATGGTCCGATAACGAGCATAAAGAATTTGCGAAATGCTGGTGTTGGTGTAGTACTTACTGAAGATAAAATAGGCTTTACCAATCAGTTGGAATTCTTTTTAGCAGGTACGTATAAGCTAAAACTCAACAATAGCAACATCTTGTCGCTTGGTTTGCAAGTAGGCTTCAAAAACATAGTATATGATGGCAACAAAGCAGTGCTTGTAGATTATGGCGACCCAGTGTTCGATGGTAGAGTGTCGAAGTTTGGTTTTAACTTTGGTTTTGGTGGATACCTCTACACAAGTAAGTATTTTGCAGGCTTGAGTATACCACGTTTCTTTGTGAATAAGTACAATACTGATAAGCAGGAGATAAAGAATACCGTTTCGTTGAAAGACTGCCACATATATGCATACGGTGGCTATGTTTTTGACATCGACGATATAAAATTCAAACCTACAGCTCTTATGCGCGTAGTACCGGGTGCACCACTTACATTCGATGTATCGTGTGAAGTGATGCCGGTGAAAAATTTGTGGGTAGGTGTGTCGTATCGAACAGTAACCGATATAGTATTGCTTGCTGAATATCAGATAAACAAGCGACTTAGTGTTCGATACTCATTTGACTATCCTATCAACGATATAAGAAGGTATACCATTGCAGGTTCGCATGAAGTTGGCATACAGTTCGACTTCCAAACCAAGCGTACACCGGGTATGCGTTCGATAAGATATTTCTAATGAACGCAAAATAATGGTTATAAAAATATGGTTAAAATTATACGAATAGCTTAATCATCCACTATGAAATATATTATTTTAATAGCTTTGGTACTTAGTCAACTGATGTGTTGTGTTGACACATTTGGACAGGTATCCAAAGAAAACCAGAAAAAGGTGAAGAGGTTGCTCAAATCAGCAAACTCTTATTACGAGGACGAAGATTATTATAACGCTTGCAACGACTATAAAGCAGCTCAGTCATTGGGTGCATCATTGTCGCTCGATGAGCAAAAATGTTTGGCGCGTTGTTACTACCAAATCAATGATATAGAACATGCGTGGGAATTGTTTTTGTCGATGGAAAATAATCTGACAGGTGAAGATGTGTTCCTTTACGCTTCATGTACACACCAAATGGCTTTGTATGACGAGGCTATAGTTTGGTATGGCAGAGCTAAAACAGAAGGTGCTAATCCGTTGCGCGTCAACGACCTTATAGAGCATTGTAAATGGGCATCAAACAATAGCCGTATCGATATGTCAGTAGTTGTAAACCCATGTGCTGAATTGTTGGCAGCTTCGCAATCGTTTGGTATACAATTCTACAACGACAAAGTAGTATATTCATCGGCAGTAAGTGGTGCTAAAACTGATAAAAACGGTAACGCATTTCTCAATCTCTTCTGCTCAGATGTGAAAGACGGCAATGTGATAGATAACACATACAAACTCTTCTCTAACAACCTTACATCGCCATATCACGTGGGAGCTATATGCTTCACGAGCGATAGAAAGTATATGTATTACACCAAGTCAGTAGTGATAGGCGAAACAGACCGTATGAAAATATTCGTAGTGGAATTTGACGGTAAAGACTGGGTGAATGAGCAAGAGTTACCAATCAACTCAAATGAATATGACTGTGCTCACCCAGCCCTCTCACTCGACGATAAAACACTCTATTTCGTCTCTAATATGGAAGGTGGCTATGGTGGCAAAGATATTTACTATTGTGAACGCAAAGGTCCAAACTCGTTTGGCAAAGTAAAAAATATGGGCAAAGCCATCAATACCTATGAAGATGAAGTGAACCCAATTATCAATCCAGATGGCAAACTATACTTCTCATCAAGAGGTCATTATGGTTTTGGTGGTTTGGATATATTCTCAGCAGAGCTAATAGATGGTACTTGGCAAAACGTACGAAATATGATGCGTCCGTACAACTCAAACAAAGACGATTTTGCTTATGTAATGGACCCTACTCATGAAGGTTATGGTTTTATATCATCGAACAACGTAAACGATGGTTATGCCGACAAAATATTTACCGTGCGTCCGCGCATAAGAGAAGAGGCAACCAAAGTAGAAGAATTAGCTCCAATGCTTGTATTTGATGGCAATGATATGGCACCATCGATAGTAGAACCAGATCTTACACCTGTTCAGGAAGAGCCTGCTGTAGCTACAGTTGCACCATACAATTTCCCTACAACAGTAATAAGCACCTTCAATGGTACAAAAATAGAGGGTGCACTTGTTGTTATAACAGATGCTGCAACTGGTGCTTCGATAGCTCAAGGCATTACTAATGCTGATGGCAAAGTAACTGTAACAATACCGGGGTCGGAAGTGTCGTCGGACAAAGATTATAGTGTAAACGTGTCGAAAGATGGCTACAACGACAAAAACTTAGTAGCAAGCATAAGCGAACTTGAATCACTTGGCAAAGACGGCATACAACTCACACCAATATTCAACAATGCGGTGCTTGATGATATATCAGGAATGGAGATACCATATGATACAGAGTTAGACGACAAAGCTAAAGAGACATTGGATAAGTTGGCTTCATATTTGCTACAAAATCCGAACATAGTAGTAAAACTCAATGGTCATACTGAAGCAAAAGGCAACCGTCGAGGAAACTTAGATGTGTCGCTCAATATGGCTGAGAAGGCAAAAGCATACGTAGTGTCGAAAGGTGTTAATGAAGATCAGCTCATACCACGCGGTTATGGCGAACGATATTTGAAAAATAGATGCCATAGAGGTGTTTATTGTGACAAGTCGCAACACTTGATGAATCGACGTGTAGAAGTGGTAGTTTGGAAAGTTAGAAGTTAGAAAATGAAACCAAGTTGTAGAATTGTAATAACCATTATTCAGATGAAAAAAATATTGGTAACAGCAGTTTTGGCATTAGCTTGTGTAGTAGTATTTGCTCAAGATAAATTGTCGGGATTACGAACTCAGAAGCAGATAATTACTGTTGATGCACCATCAAATAACTATACTGTTCAGGTCTTAGCTTTGAAATTGCCACCTTCTGATGCCAATTTTTTTAGTAATTTGGACAAAGTATATGAGTATCCGTGTCAGGATGGATATGTGCGTTATTGTGTAGGTGAATATAGCACACTTGAAGAGGCAAAGCAGAGCCTCAACGAGGTGCGCAACAATGGCTATAAAGAGGCTTTTGTAACTAATACCAAGCGTTTCTCATTGTCAGAGTCAGAATATTCGAGCAGCAGAAATAGCAAAATAATTATTGAACCAAATAAAGATTATGTAGTGCAATTGGCTGCTTTTCGCTATCCGGTTTATCTAACATTCTTTGAGCAAATAGATGAAGTGCTTGAGTACCGACTCACCGATAAGATATTCAGATATACTACTACACCAGTTAAAGGTACTGAAGTAGAGGCTTTGCAGCAAAAGATGATAGGCTTAGGTTACGAAAAAGCCTTCATTGTAGAGTATAGCAGATATGCACCATATCGTATAGAATAAAATTATCCAGTAGGCTGGTCTATCGCTAATTCAAAAAAAGATGGCAACGTCTTTATTGAAGTAGAGGAAAGTCTGGGCAATATAGAGCACTATGCTTCCTAACGGGAAGTGGTCAGTAATGGTCAGTAGGCGTAACAGAAAATAACTGCCATGCAAATGGTAAGGGTGAAAAGGTGAGGTAAGAGCTCACCGGAGCAGTGGTGACATTGTTGCCGTACGTCCCATAGATTGAAAGACCATGTATACTTCTGGTGGCGTATGCCATTGTGGTTGCTCGCTGCAGCAGTTGCAAAACTGACAGAAGGGGGTAGGTCGATAGAGGTTGTAGGTGACTGCAATCCGAGATAAATGATAGACGCTTGCACACTTTTGAGTGCAGGTACAGAACTCGGCTTATAGGCTTGCTGGATTTTAGTATAAATAGCAGAGAACTACAAAAACGTTCTCTGCTATCTTTTTATATAAGGTTCGCTAAACTATATGTTGAGGCTATTTTGAAAATATTTTACTGCATTTTTGTGTGTTCAGATAGAAAATAAGATACTTTGGTAGATTTTATTCTGACGTAGGTAGGTAAATATTTTTAGCTGATAACAATAAATTTTACTTTTGCGAAGAAAAAAGGTAGCTCATAATGAGAAAACTAATATTTAC
Organism: uncultured Marinilabiliaceae bacterium; assembly: GCA_905235955.1. Taxonomy (GTDB): domain Bacteria; phylum Bacteroidota; class Bacteroidia; order Bacteroidales; family Marinilabiliaceae; genus W3P20-009. The sequence goes on along the minus strand of CAJONN010000024.1, from coordinate 17,840 downwards.
GCTTATAGCCTTTATGTCGGTGCTGACATCTACTGCACAGTTCAATACCAATAGAATAATGCAGATAGGGCGCAATGCACTCTATTTTGAAGATTACGTATTGTCAATACAATATTTCAACAGAGTAATCAACGTCAAACCATATTTGGCCGACCCATATTACTATAGAGCTATTGCTAAATATTATCTTGACGACCTCAATGGTGCTGCCAACGACTGTGAAGTAGCTATTGGTATCAATCCGTTTCTTATTAGTGCCTACAATTTGCGCGGTATAATTAGGCTCCGACAGGGTAAGTCAGACGATGCTTTGGCTGACTTTAAGGCAGGCTTGGTAATAGAACCAGACAATATGAACTTGCTACTCAATAGTGGCGTGGCAAATATCAACATCAAAGAGTTTGACGATGCACTTAGTGCATGCGATAAAGTGCTTGAATATGATAGCAAAAATGTACCAGCCATACTTTACAGAGGTATAGCTCTTGTGCAAAAAGGTGATTCGGTGGCAGCTATTGCAGAGTTTAAGCGTGCCACCAACATCAACAAATATTCACCCGATGCCTATACATATTGTGGTATGTTGCACTATCAAATGCATGAATATAAAGAGGCTTTGACCGACTATAATCATCTGCAAGAATTGCGTCCGCTCGATGCTAATGTCTATATCAACCGTGCCATTACAAAATATAATCTTGATGACTACAAAGGTTGTTTTGCCGACCTTGATGAAGCATTGCGCATCGACCCCAAAAATAGGCTTGCATACGCCAATAGGGGTATGTTGCGTGCCGAAGTAGGCGATTATCAAGGGGCGGTTAGCGACTTTTCGCATGTGCTCGCACTCGATTCGTCTGATGATATAGCTCTTTTCAATCGTGCCCTCATATATATAAAAATAGGTGAATACAACGATGCATTGTCTGACCTCAACATAGTAATAGCCAAGCATCCTGACTTTGGTACAGCCTACTATCAGAGGGCTGTTGTGAAGCGTTATCTCAACGACCAAAAAGGTTCGGAGTTGGACTATATGACAGCTTATACATTTGAGCAAGAACGCATCAAACGCGGACTTGAAAATGGCACTGACAATAACAACGAGCCTAACAATGATAAAGAGAAGAAAGAGAGCCGAAGCAAAAATGATAACGACATAAAGAAGTATGACCAAATGGTAGTGGTGAGCGACTTTGGTGACAACGACGAAAAACTTAGCCAAGATACAGAGCAGATACGTGGCAGAGTGCAAGACCGAGATATAGCCGTTGACTTAGAGCCAGTGTTTGAACTCTCATTTTTTGCCACTGACACCATATTGCCCAAAGCACGATATTATGAAAAAAGTGTAGAGCAATTCAACAATAAAAAAATATACAAACGCAATCTGGTCATTACCAATCGCGACTATAATGTAGAAAACAACAACTCGCTCTTTAGTTTCAATCAGATACGCGACGTGTCGAACCAAATAGAACTATCGCCTTCGAACTACGAACTATATTTGGTGCGTGGCACACTTTACAACACAGTGATGAACTACAACAACGCCATCAACGACTTCAACGTTTGCATACTTAAAAATCCGTATGATGTCAATGCACTCTTCAACCGTGCAGCAACGCGCTATAAAATGGTAGAGGTGATACGCTCTATGGAGGCAGAAACATCAGTTGTGAGCGACGGACAACTTGGTGCACCAAGTAGCAAAGTGCACAACGAACTCTCTATTCTCGACTTCGACTTTATAGTTTCAGACCTTAAGCAAGTGTTGCAATTTGCACCTGATTTTGAATTTGCATATTACAATATGAGCCTTGTTTATTGCGCTCGTAAGCAATTTGAAGACGCAGTAAAAGCGCTTGATAAAGCTATAGAACTCAATGCTGAATTTGCTGAAGCATACTTCAATAGAGGTATCATCAACTTATATTTGGGCAACGACGAGAAAGGCGCATCCGACCTTAGTAAAGCAGGGGAACTTGGTATGCACAAAGCTTACAATGTGATAAAACGATATACGGGTAAGAATATGTCAACAAGTGAATAAATATGCATTTGGCGTAATAAAATAAAAAATTAAACATTTTTATATTTAAAAAGTGGTCAAAATTTTTGATATCATGCAATACATGTCTAATTTTGTAGCGTCTTATAGAAATAGATAAGACTATTACCAAGAATATAATTTAAAAACTCTAAACAATGAAGAACCTATTCGCTATTGCAGCTATTGCTGCTTTGTTCGTAGCTTGCGCAGGCAAGGCAAACACTGAAAACGCATCTGAAACTGAAAGCTCTTGTTGCAAGGCTGCAGCTGACTCTGTAGCAGCTGACTCTGTAGCAGCTGACTCTGTAGCAGCTGACTCTATTGCAGCTGACTCAGTAGCTGTTGCTGAATAATTAGAACATTACACAGGAAAAAACACAAGCGGCAAATATATATAATGCCGTTTTATGAAGCTTTGTTTGGTACAAACAAAGCTTTTTTTATGCTTTATTGCAAAAAATAGGCTAAATACCTGACTGATTTTTAGTTTTTTGCAAGTATTTTTATACTTTTACAACGGGAAAGGTATTTTTGCGAAGAAATGAAAAAAATGATTCCATACAACGAGCCTCGTGGTAATAGAATAACCATTTTTTTGTCAGACCGCGAGTTAGAAGCAATAGATTCTTATTGTCATAAATATAGAGCATCGTCGCGTTCGGCCGTTATTCGTGAAGGTGCCATTAGGTTTGTTATGGAGCGTTTTATCGATGATTATCCTACACTTTTTGCAAAGTCGGAGCTCGACCAACTTATAGTTAGAAACGACGAATAATATTCATTTTACCCATCTCTCAATATTTCTCTATATTATTGTTTAGCAGAAAGATGCGAAGCAATTAGATAAAATTGACATATAGTTAAGTGAGAGTTTACGAAGAAAATATGCCCAATAATTATAAACATCATAACAAATGAGCAACAACCAGACATTAGACGAACAGCAGCTTACTAAGCTCTTCTACACCATAGGCGAAGTGTCGAAAATGCTTGGTGAAGATACATCTACAGTGCGTTATTGGGAAAAAGAATTTAGCATAATCAAGCCGCAGCGCAATGCTAAAGGCAATAGATTATTTAGGCAAGTTGACGTAGAAAACCTTAAACTTATTTGTCATTTGCTTCGTGATAGGCACATGACACTTGAAGGCGCTAAGCAAATGATGCGTGATAAGCGTGACGAAGCCACCAAAGATACTCAAATAGTAGAGCGGCTAAAGCAAATGCGCGAAATGCTATTACAGATGCGCGACAATATATTGGCAGCTGATAATTGAGACGACATGAAAGTAAACGATGTAATAACAGCTCTTGATGCCGTCTTTCCACTCAATACGCAAGACGAATGGGATAACTCAGGTCTCATAGTGGGGCATTCAGATGGCGAACTTACGGGCGTATTGTTTACCGTTGACATAACATTAGAACGTGTGCAAGAGGCCATCAGCAAAGGGTGTAACATGATAGTGGCGCATCATCCCATATTATTTAGAGGACTCAAACGCCTCAATGGTACTACCAACGAGCAACAAACAATAGAACTTGCCATCAGGCACAATATAGCACTCTGCGCCTTTCATACGCCAGCCGACAAAAGTTCGCTTGGGCTTAGCAATGCCCTTGGTCGGCTTATAGGTTTGGCTGATATGCGCACATTTATTCCCAGCAAAACAAGTCAGGACGTAGGCTACGGAGTGGTAGGTACGCTCAGTGCACCCATGCAGCTGCAATCGTTTATGGCAATGCTAAGTCAAAAATTGTCGTGCAAATGCATCAGATACAATCAATATAGCGGATCGATACAGCAAGTGGCAATATGTACAGGGTCGGGTAGTGAGTTTATAGCCGATGCGTTGCACCAAAAAGTAGATGCCTACATCACAGCCGATGTTAAGTATCATCAGTTTCAGCAACCCGATGGACGTATGCTAATAGCTGATGTAGGACATTATGAGAGTGAAGAAATGTCTAAAAAACTTTTTTTAGATGTTATAACAGAACGATTTGCAGAAAAAAATCCTAACTTTGCGCTCTGTATGTCCGACACGTGCGGAAATGTTATAAAATACTACACAGAATAGTTTCTTTTACACAAGAAAAAACGAAATATGGCTGAAAAGAAAAATGCTAATAAGGAGCTTACCGTAGAGGAGAAGTTGAAAGCTCTGTACGACCTCCAGAAAGTTTGTTCAGAAATTGACAAAATACACACTTTGCGAGGCGAACTACCACTTGAGGTGCAAGACCTTGAAGATGAAATAGAAGGCTTGCAAACACGTACAGTCAACCTTGAAGAAGAGGTAAAAAGCCTCAGCAACGACATTGTAACACGCAAAAACGAGATAAAAGAGGCAGATCTTCAGATAAAAAAATATCAAGGTCAGCAAGAGAGCGTTCGCAACAATCGTGAATATGATGCTATCTCGAAAGAGATTGAATATCAGGAACTTGAAAAACAACTTTCTGAAAAACGCATCAAGGAACACACTGCTGATATGGAGAGGAAGCAACAACAGCTTGCTGAGGCTCGTGAGCAAGTAAAAGAGCGTAGCATCGACCTTGAAAATAAGCGTAACGAGCTCAAAACCATTGAGGAAGAGACCAAAGATGAAGTTGAAAAACTTGAAAAGAAAGCAGACTCAATTAGCAAAAATATTGACGAACGCCTTATGACAGCTTTCAACCGTATACGTTCAGGTGCTCGCAATGGCTTGGCTGTAGTTACTGTGCAGCGCGATGCATGTGGCGGTTGCTTCAACAAAATTCCGCCTCAGCGCCAACTCGACATTCGTTTGCGCAAGAAAATTATAGTTTGCGAATATTGTGGACGTATCCTCGTTGACGACCTCGACCACAACGCAGCTATAGAAGTGAAATAGTAATTTTTTTTTCATATATTTGGGAGGATTTGCCAGCTGTGAAGTGTGGCAATTCCTTTTTTTTATAATACTATTAAAATTCTGTATGATTCAGATAGGAGATAAAGTGATAGGTTTTGAGATGTTTGCACGCAAATTTGTTTGCGATATAGCTCGTTGCAAAGGCATCTGTTGCTATGAAGGCGACTCTGGTGCTCCACTTGAAGACGACGAAGTGAAGCTACTCGACGAAATTTATCCGCAGATAGAACCATATCTCACCGAACAAGAACGTGCCGAAGTTGCAAAACAAGGCAAGTGGGTGGTTGATGACGATGGCGACAAAGTAACTCCCATCATAGGTGGTTGCGAATGTGTATACACAATGTGCGAACCAGATGGTACATGGAAATGTGCCATAGAGCAAGCCTACAACGATGGTAAAATAAATTTTCGTAAGCCAATATCGTGCCATTTGTATCCAATCAGAGTGACACATTATCGTACATTTGACGCTATCAATTTTCATGAATGGGACGCATGTTGCAAGCCTGCACTTGAATTGGGCGAAAAACTTGGTGTGCCAGTATACAAATTTCTGAAAGAACCCATCATCAGAGCATGGGGCGAAGAGTTCTACAATGAAATGGAGATAGCTGCTGCTGAAATAGAAAAGGCTCAGAAACGGAAAAAATAGGTGTGTGAAAAAAAATAATTTGTAAAGAAAAATGTGGTATTTATTTGCTTTGGCATCGGCATTTTGTCTTGGTTTTTACGACGTGTTGCGCAAATATTCGCTCAGAGATAATGCCGTGTTGCCTGTGCTTCTTTGTAGCACATTGGCTTCGTCAGTGCTGATGAGCCCTTTGCTGATAGGCTCTGTGATAGGTGTTATAGAGCCAACATCGTTGTTTTACATTCCGTCCATCTCGTTGCATCAGCACCTAATGCTTGTAGTGAAGGCTGCTATAGTGCTAACATCGTGGATATTTGTATATTACGGCATGAAAAATTTGCCACTTAGTATAGTGTCGCCTATCAGAGCCAGTGCTCCGGTGTGGACACTCATTGGCGCACTCATCATCTTTGCCGAGCGACCCAATCAAGTACAATGGATAGGTCTGATAGTGTGCTTTGTTTTCCTATTCCTCTTCAGTATGGCTGGCAAAAGAGAGGGCATAGACTTTAGGGCAAATAAGTGGGTATGGTCAGTTGTTGCTGGCACACTTGTGGGTTCGTGCAGTGCATTGTTTGATAAATATGTGGTGCGTTATGAAGAGATAAATAGAATGGCTATATTGTGTTACTATTCTATGTATCAGTTTGTTATGAATATACCTTTGCTCTTTATTATTTGGTGGCCTAATAGGCGAGAGCAACCATTCAGATGGCGTTGGACCATACCAGCCATAGGTATAGTCATTATCATAGCCGACTTTCTATATTATGGCGCTATCAATACTGAAGGTAGCCTTATTAGCCTTATTTCGCCCATCAGAAGAAGCAATGCCATAGTTGCATTTGTAATGGCAGCTCTTATTTTCAAAGAGAGAAATATGCTTCGTAAAGGCTTGTGTTTGTTGGGTTTGTTTGTCGGAATAGCCATAATAGTTTTGGGCTCGTAGAAGAGTGAATATTTATAGTATATAAATTATTATAAGTTTGCTAAAAAATAGTACCTTTGGAGTATGAACTCGCAGTACCCATCACATCTGCTCGATGAGGCAGTAGGGCAATTTGCAAAATTGCCCGGCATAGGACGAAAAACAGCATTGAGGCTTGTGCTTCATCTGTTGAGGCAAGAGAAAAGCGATGTTGATGCCTTTGCCAATGCCATAAGTGCAGTGCGCAACGATATAAAATATTGTCATATTTGTCATAACATATCTGATACTGATACATGCGATATTTGTGCTGATGAAAAACGAAATAGGGCGCAAGTGTGTGTAGTAGAGAATGTTAGAGATGTGATGGCAATAGAAAGTACAAGGCAATACAACGGATTGTATCATGTTTTGGGTGGTGTGATTTCGCCAATGGATGGCATCGGACCTGATGACCTCAACATCGATTCGCTCGAAGATAAAGTGGCAAGTGGTAAAGCATCGGAAGTGATTTTGGCACTTAGCACAACAATGGAAGGTGATACTACTAACTTCTACATTTACAAGCGAATAGCTCGGTATGGCGTGCCAATAACTACTATTGCACGTGGTGTGGCAGTGGGCGATGAACTTGAATATGCTGACGAAGTTACACTTGGGCGTTCGCTCGTCAATCGGATACCATTCGATCAAACACTCAGAGTTAATGCTTACTAATATTTTATTGTTATGGACAACTTGATAAAACATCTGAAACGAATATTCTTTTTTGCAACATTGCCAACATTGGCTTTTTTTGCGCTTTTTTATCTTGCGGCCGATGAAAAACTTGTAACTGACCGAATGCACTATACGCTTATGGTGCTGATGTTTTTGCTACTTTTTGTGTGGTTTGTTTCGCTCATTATCGTAAAAAAACGTTCAGAAAAAAAGTGCGAAGGTAAGTCGTTTGACGAACAAGTACGCATAACACTCAGAACTTATAAAGTGCGCATAATATCACTCAATGTTATGATATTTGTCAGTTCGTTGCTATATCTTATATTGGTCGATCTGAATTGCATTTATGTAGCAGGTATGCTTGCATTGTATGTTGTTATGAATTATCCAACAGAATATTTGTTGAGTAATAATATCGACACAAAGAATTGTAAATCAGAATAATATAATGCAAAATACTCTCAGAATATGGAAAAGTTGATAGCTGTTGATTTTGACGGAACAATAGTAGAAAATAAGTTTCCAGAGATAGGCAAAGAACGATTATTTGCTTTCCAAACTCTCAGAGCCTTGCAAGAAAAAGGCTATTTGCTCGTTTTGTGGACGTGCAGAGTTGGCAAGCAACTCGACGAAGCTGTTGAGTTGTGTCGCAACAATGGTCTTGAGTTCTATGCCGTCAATAGTGCATATCCGGGCGAAGTGCTCGAGGGTAATGTATCGAGAAAAATTGATGCCGATATTTATATTGACGATCGCAACTATGGCGGACTGCCATCGTGGGGGGAGATATACCAAAATTTGTGTCCAGACTCTAAGCCTGTTGAACATAAAAAGAAAGGCTTTTTTGCACGCATTTTTAGCTGAATGACAGATGTATAGATAGAGAAGTGTGGATGAAAAAAAATCTAATAGTCTACAAAGAAAAGTATGATAACAACAGACATCTCTGTAATAATTGTAAGTTATAATTGTTGTGATGTATTGCAATTAGCTCTTGATTCAGTGCATAATGCTATTGAAGGTCTGAATGCTGATGTGTATGTAGTTGATAACAATTCGACTGATGAAACAGTTGATATACTTACTGAAAGATATAAATGGGTCAATCTGTTGGTAAACAATGTAAATGTTGGTTTCGGCAGAGCCAACAATATGGCAATGGTGCGTTGCAAAGGACGCATAGTTTTGCTACTGAACCCTGATACGGTGATACCTCGCAACTTTTTGCGTTCGCTGATAGCCTATTTTGACGAAAATCAAAATTCGGGCGCAGTGGGCGTGCAGATGACCAATAGTAGTGGCGTTTTCTTGAAAGAGTCGAAGCGAGGATATACGAGCATATCCAACTCGCTTTTTAAGCTTACGGGTTTGTGGCGATTAGCTCCGCATTCGGAGCGCCTAAATGGCTATTATTTGGGACACGAAGATCGGAATAGCGAGTGTGTAGCTCCGGTATTATCAGGTGCATGTATGGCATTTCCACATACACTGATGAAGACAACAGGCTTGTTTGACGAAGCCTATTTTATGTATAGTGAAGATATTGATTTGTCGTGGCGTATGCACATAGCATCAGCGCAAGGCAATAGATATTTGGGCTATTTGAACATGGTGCACTTCAAAGGTCAGTCTACTCCCCAAACCATCAGATATGTTTACTATTTTTATGCTAGCATGGTAACATTTGTCAAGAAAAATGAATTTAAACATCATAATAGCATTTTCAACTACTTTATAATATTGGGTATTATGGTGGCTTTTTTGTTGGCAGTAGTGAGGTTGTATGTTAGGAGATTTATTAAAATATTTGTTCGTAAACGACTAATAGTCAAAGAACTGCGTGTTAGCGATGTAGCTGATATACCGCATGATGCCCAAAGCCATTACAATGTAATATTGTTTGATGTAGATTCTGATATAGAGAAAGTAATAAAATATATGCAGAGCCATAAAAAACAATTTCATTTTGGTTTCTATAATAAAGAAAATGTATCATATATAGGACGTGAATAGTTTGAAAATAAGTGTATTATCATTTTTGTTTTTTGTATGCTCTATCTCTTCAGTAGCAACCCAATCATAGTGCAGTATTGGCAGCTATATACAACTATGACAACGAAGCGTATGCCAAATTATTGCCCAATGTTACTGATAAAGCTATAGCTGCTTATTTGGCTGAATATCAGGCACTGATGATTTATACGGCTGCCAATAGTGAAGCCAATTATCGTACATATATTAAGGCATCAGATGCTGCGCTAAATGCAGTAGAAGAACACCAATATGAACCCACACTGACAAGCAATTTGCAGCTACACAGATGCCTTGTAGAGTTGAGCAATGGCAGTATGTTTGGTGGTGGAGTGCAGTTCTGGAAATCTTATAAATCGTTTAAGCGAGGCGAGCAGACGCTGAAGAACTACGATGGGCAACTTATGCTTCGAGCCATATTTGATATACTCTTGTCGCAAGTGCCTGAGAAGTGGAAGGGTTTGGCTGGTTTGTTTGGCTTTGGCGATGGTAACTTAACTCAAGGTTTTGCTGAAATAGACCAATATCATCAGAAGGTAAAAAATGTGCCAGGACTCAACGAAGAGTCGCTTTTGCTCACATTTGCCAATATATTTTTGTCGCACGAGCAACGCATAAGCGATGCACAACGCACAGAGTTGCGAAGTAGCAAAGCTCCGGTAGTAACATACGCTTACTTGCTTAGTTGTGGCAGAAAATGTATGGGTGCAGAGGCCGATGATGTGCTCAACAACCTCGATGCGCATACCTATCAGGTTTTTCCACTGATGTATCATCAGCGAGCCAAATATGCTTTGCGACGTTTGGATACTGCCAATGCTAAGCACTATGCCAACAACTTTATTGCAGCATATACAGGCTTTTCGTGTCGCAACGATGCTCCGCTAATAAAAGCATACGCCTTTTTGCTCGAAGACAATAAGGTTGAGGCGCAGAAGCATGCCAAAACAGCTATGACAACACCTTATCGCTCTGATGTTGATAAGCGCACATATCGCGATGCTGAGATATTTGAGCAAATGCACCCAACACTTGTAAAGGCTCGTTTCCAGTTTGAATATGGCAATTTTGAAGCTTCATTATCTACGCTCAATGCCTTTGTGCCAACTACAACACATGCGCTTGAGCATGCTTTCCGGACGGCACGTGCTAAGGAGATGTTGGGGCATACTGATGAGGCTTTGCGTTGGTACGATAAGAGTATTAGTTTGGCAGCTGATAGCAAACGATATTTTGGTCCGTATGCAGCTGTGTATGCGGCAGATATAATGCTAAAGCGAGGCAATAAAGATGCAGCAAAACGCTATGTTGCTGTGGCTCGCAAACTCAACAATGGCGAGTTTAGCAAAGAGATAGATCAGCGTTGTTCGCTTACTGAGAGGGCTGCACAATAAGAAAAGAGGCACAACCATGTGTTGCAATGATTGTGCCTCATATTTATGCAAAAACGTATTCGGTTTTATTCTGGTTTGTAGCCTAAGTGGCGGAATATTCGTTTGTAGCGCCGCTCAAGTTCTTTGTTGTTGGTATTGGCAGCATAGACGTATAGGTTGTAATATACCAAGCCCAAATGATCTATTTGGTACTTTTTCTTGTAAAGATCGTCTTCGGTTATTTGTTCTTTAGATAGCTGATAATCAATGAATTTGCGAGCATATTCGTTGTAGCTGATATTGTCATAAATGCTCACGTAGCAGTTGAGCAAAATGCTGTAAACCTCAGTCATACTATACTCTTTGGTAAGTAGGTCTTTTAGTAATGGTATGGCTTTGTCGGTTTGGTTTATTTCGCTGAGCGAATGTGCATACCAAAGCGAACAATAGTCGGTTAGTAGTGGGTTGTTTTCGTATGGTTCAATCAGTTCAACAACCTTTTTATAGCATTTTTTCTTTGTGTATAAAGCGTCTAATTCCTCTTCGATTCGATAAAACGATATTGTTGCGCTATCTTTTAGTTCAAATGTCAGCTTATTGTTGGCTACAGTGTACCATTTGAAGCGTTTTAGTATGCTATGTCCGAGCAGACTCGAAGATTTTTTGTTGTCAGTTAGAGTGATGTGAGCCTTTACATTGTATAGGTTTACGTCGCCAATGGTAAGCGTGTCGATGTAGAATGTTTTGTATCTTCTCTTTGAATTATCGCCCAGCGATAATTCTCCGCGCTCTTTGGTCATATCGCTATTGCTAATAGCTTTTGATTCGCGGAGTTTGTTGAATGTTTCTTGGCTTATGCTTAGTTCTGTACAGCCCGTGTCGAAGTCGAATCTGATTTTTTCTCCGTTTATCAGTACGTCAATTTGTTGTATGTCATTGTCGTCGCCAATGAGGTCGGCGGTGTGTATCTCTTGTGCTATTGTAGGTGCGGCTACTAAGAGGCTGATAATTAGCATTATGTATGAGAATGATACTCTTATGGGGCTCTCTCTCAAACTGAAGATTGTAAGTGCATTGTTGGCTATCGTTGATAGAATTGCAATGCTGGTTCTGATGGCTTTGAATATTCGTTTCATAATGGGTAATGTTTTATCGTTTTACCCTTTATGTCGCAATGTGCAGATATGCAACCAATATTTTTCAAAAAAAATTACAATGTCGGTTTCGTAGAGAGTGAATAAAAAATAGACATAGAGGTGTAAGTGTCTCTACGCTAAATATTTATGTGTGTTTGTTTCTATTTTGTATTTTCTTCTATTTGTTGCAATAGTTCTTTGGCTTGTTGCTGATGTTGCCCGTTTTTGTCAATAACAAGTTTGAGTAACTTTATTGATAATTCCCAATTTTGCTCCTCAATGGCTGCTGCTGCCATGCCCCATAGTTGGTATTCATCTTTGTTGTTTTCATGCTCCTCCTGAGTTGTTTCGCGCGATGTTAATATTATCTCAACATCGGCTTTAGGCGTGTTGGCTGGTTTGGGTAATGTGGTAGGTTGAGGCGAGGTGGTAGTTGTATCTTTTTTCTCAATTTGCAGTTTGGTGGCGGTTGTAGTGTTGGTTGCTAATGGTGGCTCAATAGTATCGGCTACAATAGTTTCTGTTTCGATAGTATCAGTTTCGATAGTATCGGTTGTAATAGGCACTTCAGGTACAGTAGGCAGGGTAGGGGTGGGGGCAAATATTGTTGCTACAATAAATCCTATTGTTGCCACTGTTGTTACTACTATGGCTATGTGTGTTATCTTTCCTTTGAACTGAATGGTGTGTTCTTGCTTCGCAAATGCTGTTTTTAGGGCAATAGCTCTAACGGCATGGTGTGTGTTGCGTATGAAGTCTACTTCGTTTTTGAGCTCAGTGTTGGTAGCAAGGCGCTCTTCAAAGTGCTTGCGTTCAGCTTCGCTCATACGATTGAGTATGTAGTTGTCTATCTCCTCTTCTTGTGTCATAGATAGTATGTTTTTGTTCGTTTATGTTTGCAAGTGTATAAGTGCAACCATCACAACGATAGTTTCTTATAATATTCTTTGAGTTTGCCAATGCATCTGCTTTTATTGTTGCGTGCCGAGTCGGCAGTAGAGTAGTTGGGCAGTTTTTGTGCTATTTCGGCAAACGATAGTTGCTCCCAATAGAAGGCTTTGAGCAACGATAAACAAGGTTCGCCCATGCTGCTGACAATGTGTCTGAGTGTGCTAAATTGCTCATTTTGTTCTATTTGCTCTTCTTGGTTTGATGCATCATCGGCTACCGAAATTAGCAACGGCTGAGTTGTGTCAGCTGATATGGTTTTGCTGTTTTGCCTCATTTTGTTGTTGGCTACATTGGCCGAAATGGCGTTGATAAATGTAGCAAGCGAACACGATAAGGTGAAGTTTGAGTCGTTTGCTTTGTTGATGAGTATGATGAGAGCCTCTTGGTAAATATCGCAAATATCGTCAGATGAGAGCGAAGTGCGTTGACGTAAGAATCTGATTGTGCTCGAGCGAAAGTGAGAGTAGAGTTTGTTAATAGTCTGCTGATTGTTGCATCTGATAGCGTTTATATATTCATTGTCGGTCATAGTGAAAGGAATAAGGCTGTTTTTCAATAGCGAAAATTAAATAAAAAACTCAACTTTCGCAAGTAAGAACGTACAGAAAATAAGCCATGAGAATGGGCGAAAAGAATATACCCAACATATTACTTTCCAACAATTAGCACGGAACCCTATTTTCATACTTTGAATGATTAAATGAAAGAGTCGTGAGTCGTGAACTAAAAAACGCCTCCTAAAAATTAGAACTTTTAGGAGGCGAAAACTGTTTATAAAAGAATGATATTAAAAGTGTTATCGCTTGTTTAATTGCTTGCTGTTCTGGCTGATAACTATGCCACGAGCATCATTCTCTATGCGCTGACCGAGTAGGTTGTAATGCTCATTTTTTTGCACATTATCTGTTGGGGTGTTTTTCACTGCAAGTGCTGAACCAACTGAAATGGCTTCAAATATTGCGCCTTCGCCTTTATCGCTGAAGACGAACGAACCTTCGTTGCGCGAGTCGAAGTTGAAATACTGGTGATTTTCGCCATTCCAAACGCCTCTTAGCTTGATGGTGCCATCGGGCTGCTGTTCAACGTTTATCCAGCCTTCATTGTTAGTTGGTTTAGCGTTTTTGGCACGAATGCGCCAGTTGTTTTCGCCTTTCGACATCCATTGTGTATCACCATTGCGCACTGTGTAATATGTTGAAAATTTATCAACACGAGCAAAGGTGAATTGGCTTGCTTTGGTGCCGGGCACGTTGCCAGCATCGCCCAAAACGTAGTCGCCATCGTTGCCATTGGGGCGCAGCTGCAAGTAGCTTCCCGACTGCTTTTCGCGGAGATAGTAGGTTCCGTTGTTTTCGATTGTAGGATCGACTTTATTGGCTTTGTTTCCAGTCTTTTCGCCCAAGATGCTAACCTCGGCAGCCGATGCAAATTGAGTGCCGCCATTTACTTGTTGGCTGAGCGCCGTAAATCTCATATAGCGTGCTTCGACGGGCTCTTTAAGGTCTATAACTTGCTCATAATTAACCCAATCGAGGCGGCCGCTTGCTGCAGGTGCTCCAAATACTTCCGGATTGTTGCTGAACGAAACTTCAAATTCTTTCACCAAACCATTGTTGCCATCCTGACGACCTTGATAGATGAACGAACGTATGAGATATTGCTCGCCAAGGTCGATGATGAGTTCGTGTGGGAAGTCTGAGCCGTCCCAACTGGTGTGCCAAATTGTGTTGCTATCTTCGTCGATAGCGTGCTCGGGGTTGTCGCCATTTTGCCAGTTGTCGCAGCTATAAACTTTCCATTTCGATTTATCTACACCAAGTTCGATAACCTCAAAATTGGTTTTCACATTGCTCTTTACGCGCGCTTTTTCGGTGAGCTGACCATCGTTGAGCGAGGCGTTGAGAGGCATAATGATAAAGTCGAATGTGGTGTGAGCCGCCTTCAACTCATATTGATCGTAAGTGTCGGAGCCGCAGCTGGCGTTGCCGAGGCCGCGAACTTTAGCATTGAGGCAAACAACGCTCTGCTTGATGAAGTTGACCTCCGAGAAGTGGCGATCGCGGTCGTTGACTGCTCTGTGAACCTCTTCGGGGCGATAGTTCATCACGGTTGTTGACATAAGGTCGGGCGCTACGAAGAGCAAACCTTGACCGCCTGCGTTGCGCATTGCAAGCCAACGTGTATCTTCATGATTACCACAATCTTGCGGGCGAACAAATTGGCTAAATTGGTCGGCTACGTTGCTATGATACAGGCCAACGAGCGCGCCCTCTTTGCGGTCAGGATAGTTGTCCCACGGACCGCGACCGAGCCATGTCATCTGGTCGAAACCTTCTGGCATTTCGAGGCGGAAACCAATGCAAGGCAAAATCAAACCTTTGGCAGCCGGTGTAATATCTGAGTTGACGGTGATGACGCCTTCGTTCGAGATGGTGTATTGCATCTGCACGGTGAAGGTGGCAGCACCGCTACCGCGATAAACATTGGTAACGCGAATGGTTGCATTCTTCTTGTCGGCATCGGTGGTGTAGGTCATGTCGCCTGCCTCGAGGTTGAGGTTGCGAAGTTTAGCATTGTCCCAAATAGCGCCTTTGCCGCCCTTTTCGTCGTTGTCGGTCGGGATGCGGAATGCGTTGAGTTTCAGTGGCTGAGTGAGCGTTTCGACCTCGCCAATGCGATAGCTGCTGAGGTTGCCGTCTCTAAATATTGCTGTAAAATTATTACCGCTTACTGTCAGTACTCCATTATTCTCATTTACAGATACTTGACCTTCGACGCTTGTGCCGTAAGCTTTTTTATCTGAGCTGCCGAGCGAGAATTGTTCGTAGGCAACTTCGTAGCCAGCTTCGGCCCATCTTGTCGCGTTGGTGAGTTTTGCGCTGAAACGAATGTTCCACTCTGCGCCCGGAATGCTTGCCTTGTTGATTCCATTCACTACGCTGCTGAGGTTGATTTCGACGCTATCGCCCACAGCGATGCTGCTATAATTGATGTCGCCCTCTTTCTGCTTGATGCCGTCTGCAAAAATTTCGTACGAAAGTTTGTAGCCAGCAAAAGGTATTTGGTTGAGTTTGTTTTTCAGGTAATAATGACCAGCGGCATTCTTTTTAGCCTTGAAATCAATAGGTTGATAGATTTTCTTGACGTTGTAAGATTTGCCAGTAAGTGTCAAATCGGGTAGGACGAGACCGTTGCAGCAGAAGTTATCGTCGTTTGGTTTGTCGCCAAAGTCGCCGCCGTATGCCCAATAGTAATCGTAAGGATTGTTGGCGCCTTTCTTACCAACATTGACGCGCAGACCTTGATCTTTCCAGTCCCAAATAAATTCGCCAACAAGTGCAGGATAATTCTCGTAGAGGTTAAACATCTCGCGCTGGTTGCCCATGCTCTGTCCCATAGCATGAGTATTTTCGCACTGCACGTGTGGTTTCGGATTTTCTTGTTTCAGTCGCTCTTCGCCTATGTTCTTGATATGGTTGTAGTTGGCATACATCGTACTGCTAACGTCAGCGTAGTCGCTATTGCCTTCGTAGTGCGTTAGGCGCGTGTCGTCAAGAGCCTTGATGCGTTTGCGCGACTCCTCAAAGTTGTTGCCGTTGCCACTCTCGTTGCCATACGACCAGATAATAATATCGGTGAAGTTGCGCAGCCAATAAACCATGCGTTCGCTGCGTTCGGCCATTGCGTTGCGGAATTTATCGTTGCCCGAGAGCGACATATTGCCGTGGCACTCAACGTCGGCCTCCGAGAGAATGTAGAAACCATATTCGTTGCAAAGCTCATAGAAATATGGATTGTTGGGGTAGTGCGATGTGCGTATTGCGTTGATATTGAGCTGCTTCATAACTTTAAGCTCGGCTTCAACCTCTTCGCGTAGCACGGTGCGACCATTATTTTCGCTGAAGTCGTGCCTATTGACACCATGTATAATTATCGAGTTGCCATTGACGAGCAATTCGCCCTTCTTGCCAATTGCTACAGTGCGGAAACCAATCTTCTGCACGCGTTTATCTACCTCATTATTAGCATTATCCAACAATGAAACTTCGAGAGTGTAGAGTTTCGGATTCTCTGCGCTCCAAGCTTCTATTCCGCTGGCACTGAGGTCGATATCGCCACTCTTGGTGTTTGTAAATGCATATTCGCCCGTAGCTTTCTCCGTATCGCCATCGAGTACGCGCACCTTGGCTTTGTAGCCGTTGGCAACGGTATTTGTCTCAACTGTGATAATAGCATCAGCAGCAGTGTTGTTGCTCTTTAGTGCTGTGGTGCGGAAGAAATAGTCGTGCAGATGCGTTTGTGGTGCCGACCAAAGTATTACGTCACGAGTGATACCTGTGAGTCGCCAATAGTCCTGACACTCTATAAATGAGCCACTTGACTTGTGAAACGATACACCTGAACGGCAATAACGTTTTCGGCTCCATATTTTACATTTTTGAGCTTAAACTCCGATGGCAAATACGAATCTTCGGCATATCCCAAATATTCGCCATTTACCCAAACATAATATCCGTGTCCGGCACCATTGAAGCGCACAAAAACATCGCGTCCTTCCCATTCGGCGGGCACTGTGAACGTGCGTCGGTAGCTGCCTACCGGATTTCGCATATTATTATTATAGGTGTTATCTTCGTTTGGATTTACCTGAACTTCAAAGTTTTCATTATAAGTAAAAGGATAGCCCGTGTTGACATAAAGCGGTTTGTCCCAATTCTTATTGTTCTGATAGCCATACACTTGCCAAGGCATAGGCACGGTTATGTCGTCCCAATTGTTGGCATTATAATCAACAGTGAAGAAATTTTTGGGAGCTTTGTCGGGGTCGGCTGCCCAATTGAATTTCCACGTGCCGTTGAGGCTTTGTTGATAGTTTCCAGCTGGCAATGTGATGGTATGTGCTGGCTCTCGGTTGATAGAGGTTATTGCAACATCGTTGTATTCATACAATGTTTGCGCTTGCTCTTGTTGACATCCTATTAGTAATAGGCTAGGCAGTAGAAGCTTTGTGATTTTTTTCATTGCTTTTTTTGTTTCATAATAATTGATGGCGAAATTGCAAATTACATTTAATAATTGTGAATAAATGTTTGCCATAATTGTCCAAATAGACA
>CAJONN010000023.1 GCA_905235955.1 uncultured Marinilabiliaceae bacterium | reverse complement strand
CGATACCACGTTTTATATTTTCCTCTATTTCTCTTCTGTCTTGCTCTGAGAGGTTGCAGAATTCTGACAAATATATCTGTGGAAATATTTTCGATGTGGTTTGCTCTGCACAGCCATGCGGATAGGCTTTGAGTGTTTTAAGACGGCTGGCAAGGTTGAGTGGCTTGTTGGCCGACACCTCTATATTGAGTTTGTAATCGCTATTGCCCGGCATTGATATTTTGCCGTTCCATGTTTTGCTTGCGTCTATTTTTACCGATGTTGTTTTGCTTATTATTTGACTAATAGCGCGTATGTTTATTTCTACCGGATAATCTATTTTATCTTCAGAACTTGAGGCTTTTATGGTTATATGACCTGTACCACTCTTCTGCCCTGCTTTTACGGCAAACTGCACTGTTTGGTCGCCTGCTGCATTGAAGTTTATTTTCTTTGTAGCATTGCCCACTACTTTCAACTTGTCGTCTGTAGCAATAGATACATCAACATTGCCCACCTTCTTTGAGGCAAATATTGTGGCCGAAACTGTCATCTCATCGTCAACACCTATTTGGCGAGGCATTGTACCAATGAGCATTAACGAACGGCGCACAAGTACTGATTTGTCGGTGCTACCATAGGCTTGTTCACCGGCGGCAACTACCATTATGCGCACTCGGCCGTTGTAGTTGGGCACATCTATTTCGTGAGTGCGAGTCTGTCCTTTTTTTAGCACAAAAGGTCCGTCAAAATATACTATTGGTGTAAAGCGGTTGACAATGGCTTTCGGACCATTATTGAGAGCTTCGTCACCACCAATGCTAAACATCTCCTCAATAGTGCCACCGTATGCACCATTCACATAGTCATACAAATCCCACATGCGCACACCCATTGCTTCGCGAGCGTTGAATGTATCCCATGCATTTGGTGTTTTGAAGTGAGTGAGGTCGAGCAGTCCTTCGTCAACAATGGCAAGTGTGTAGGCCATTGGGCGTCCATTGGCTTCGCTCACCATAAGTTTGAATTTGCTCTCAGGCTTCACTTCATCGGGGCTGGTAACAATGGGCTTCAGATGACTCTTGTCTGAGTTGACTACAATGGGCACTATGCCATACATGCGTATGGGCATGTCGTTGACGGTTTGCTCGTATGGTTGCACAAGTGAAATGCTTATGTAGGCGTTGGGCATCATGGCTTCGGTTGATGGGATGGATATGATGGTGCGTTCTACTGAGCATGGATATGTGTTGGTAGAGAGCACTTTAGAGCCATTGCTCACACAAACAATAGCTGTTGCGCCCATTGCTGACGGGAAACTGATGTTTATTTTGTCGCCAAGTGTATACTCTTTTTTGTCGGTGCTGATTGATAGTGTTGTTGCGGCACTATTGCCATTTTCGTCGTTGCGCGAAGTCATCCACGGCCAGTCGAAATAACTCAATATTGCTGTTGAATGTCCGCCTTTTACGTCGGTTGCTTCTATGAGGTATGTACCCCAATTGCTTTCTGAAAAGTTGAGATTAAATGTAGCTTGTCCGTTCTTATCAGTCTGAGCTGTAAGTTCTTTTATCGGACTATTATATCTCGATGTTGTATAGCCTGCCAAGTCTTCATGTTCGGCACGCCACCACCAATACCATTCTACTTTATATATATTTACGTTTAGGTCAACGTATGGCACCGTATTGCCATCTTTATCAACGCATATAAGTGAGAATGTTTGATCTTTGTCGGTGTCAAGATGACCATGATCTTTCACAAACGGACTTTTGATGCCAACGTAGCGACTATATGGCGAAACTAACGCTTTGTGCGAGTCGATGCTAAACTCGCCTGAAGGTTCGTATACTTTTGTGGTAAAGTTGCATTTGAGCATACCCGGAGCTGTTTTTTGTGGGTCGATATTTACCACCAACGAAGCATTGCCTGTGTTGTTTACTTCGCCTTTGGCTATGTTTTGCTCTGTAGTTTCAAAGGTTTTTGTGATATTGTCAAATGCATATTGGCTCCACTGTTTCCAAGTTGTTTTGGTGCTAATTATGGTAGCTTGCACATCGTATTTTAGTTCGTTGGCATTGTTGCCATTGAGCCATTCGGTATGCAACGATGCATTAGTTGCCTTAGTTTCAATAATTTCTGGTACTTTAAGGTCAATTTTTAGTCGGTTGGGCTTTATTGTTTCTACCCTCAAATTTTTGCTAAACGACACATCGCCAACGCTCACTGTAGCTGTCCAGATGCCTGTAGGGGCATTTTCATCAATATGCATTGGGAACGAATAGATACCCATCGAGCCACTATTGCGCGTAACGCTATTTGTCTGTCCGAGCGGATTGGTGAGCTGCAGTGTTACCGGATGCGATTCTGGCAAGTTGTTATTTTTATCGTTAAGAATAAACGACAAATACATCGTATCGCCGGGACGCCAAACACCACGATCGCCATAAATAAAGCCTTTGATGCCTTTCTGCACTACATCGCCTGACACATCGAATGAACTGGTTGACTTTTCATTGCCTCTATTTACATTTAGGTACGACACGTCGTTGCCTTTGCTGGCTACAATGTAGTGTGGCTGACCAAGTGCAGCATTGCATTCTATGGCTATAGTGCCGTCGGCCGATGTTGTGCCTTTGCTTATTATTTGTCGTTGCAAGTTATACACCTCTATGTCTACGCCACTAAGTGGTGCAGCACTGGGCAAGTCGATGGCTGTTACATATAGTTTGTCGCTCACATCTTTAAAGGCTGTCAGACCAATATTTGTTGCCAACACATTGCGCCCAACTACAACATTTTCGTAGTAGGCCTTGCTCGATGGTTGTTTTTTATCATCGTAATAACCATCATACCAATGATATGGCTGATACGACATCTTGCCGGTGTAGTAATATGAATAGTTGTCGAAAGAGCTATTAGCTTTGGCAAGCAAGAGTCTGTCTTCGTTCTCTATTTCATATTTGTTACATTCGGGCAACGAGTCGCTTGGCCAAGCCGACAAACGTGCATCGAGGCTAAGCTCAATGCGATACATAGCACCCGGCTCTACTTTAAATTCTTCTGTAAGATCGATGGCAAATGTGTGCCACTGTGTGAGATCCAGCCCACTATCGTCCATATAAAATGTGGTGGCTGCTACTGGTCGGCCAACAACTGAGAGATCTGTGTAGCTCTTCAATCCGTCTTGTTGCAACATTGAGCCCACCATATTGCTAAATATCTTGAAAACCATCACCCTAACGCCCTTCATATATATCGAACGGAAAGGCACTACAATACGGTCTGATTGTGGTATGATAACGCCATTACCAACAAACATTACAGCAGGTTTGTCGGTACCTATTTTTAGCCTTTTCTGAAAATCTTCTCCCAAAGTTTTTCCGATGGCACTGCGCAATGCTGAATTTACAACAATAGTAACATCTATTTCACCATCATCTGTTTCGTCTTGATCTACATCGTTGATGGTATAGTTGATATATATTTTGTTGTTGTTGATATACGGATTGATTGAAAAACCCTTCATACTTACCAATCCACTGATATTTTGTTTCTGGTCGAGCAACTGATTGAAAGTCAATACAATGCACTTATCACCCGGCACCTTCTGCACTCTTACAACCGAAAGTTTATCAACGTTTTGCACATCCATTGATGCTACCCTATATTCACTCAAACCGAGCTCTTTGTTCTCCTTGGTCGATACTACTATTTCAGCTGTTTCGCTTATGGTTACGCTAAGTATATGTTTCTGTCCATCAGGCGAATGCGTCCATGCGCATTTTGCGTTGGTCGGAGTTATAGATATGTTATCCTCCACTACGTTGGGTTGCTCTTCGTCGGCTGTCAGAAGTTCGAATACTATTTCATACTCATTGTCTGAAAGGCAATTATATTCGCTCACATCACCTCTAATTGCAAAGGGTTTTGTCTGAAACGAAAAATTGAACACATCGCCATTGTCAAAAATAGATGGAATATCAACTTTAACTTTATATTTCTCGCCACGTTTAAACTCATTTTGAGGAACAAAAACAAGTGTATTACCATCGGTGAAATGACAATTACCCTCTATTGCTGGCGAAATTTTTATGAGTTTTTGCACATCTAAGCTATCTATGCGACTTTGCTGTACTTCTTGCGAAAAAACAACAAAAATACTGCTTTTGCGAGATATTGTTCCGCTGGTAAAAGCTGCTACATATTCGTTGTAGCCCGAATCTTCTTGTTCGTTGTCACACGAGGTGCATTGGCACAACGCTAAAGATAATAGCGTTGCAATGATTGCAAGTAACGTTTTTTTCATTGAATATATTTTGTGGATATTTGGATATGTTTTGTATTGTTGTTACAAAAATAAATTTTTCAGCGAAATTGGTTGCAAGTTTTTGCTATAAAAAAATGCTGATGTCTCTTTCTCAAAAAACATCAGCATTTTTTTATAGCCAAGAGCTTTTTATGCAGTAGCCTCTTTCTCCTCTTGTGCCATTTGGTCTACAAGGAAGTGCAAACGGTTTTCGAGGTTCACTTTTGCCACTGACGAATCGATGTCAAGGAAGAGCATACCTGTTTGCGGACAAACTTTGCGCAGTCTGTTTTCTATGCCTCGTGCTACAATATGATTGGCTATGCAACCAAATGGTTGCAAGCAAACCACTTTGCTCACTCCTTCCCTACTTAGCTCCATAACTTCGCCTGCTATAAGCCAACCCTCGCCAAACTGATTGACAAGATTGAGCACATTTGAAGCATCTTTGGCTTGCTCAAAAATGTTGGTTTCCGGACGATAGAAGCGGAATTTGCGTTTCACTTTGTCCCACTTCTTGTCTCTGCTTGATATGTAGAGGCGTAGCAAATCTTGGAAGCGACGACCAATGAATGTGGTGCGCTCAATATTGTTTTTGTGGTTGACTTTATCGTTGACAAAGAATTGGAGCAAGAAGCTAAATATTGATGGCACAACAACTTCAATACCTTGTTCCTGAAGCCACTGCGATATGTGCAACTGTCCGAAACTATTGTATTTGATGTATATTTCGCCCACCAAACCTACTACACGTGGCTGCACATCGGTTATTGATATGGCATTGTACTCATCAATGGCTTCTGAGAGCAAATCAATAAGTTTGTTCTCCTTCTTTTGCTCTATATAATCTATGCAGAGCGCCAAATATTTGTCCATTATAGCCTTCGATGTACCTTTTACCTTTTCGCGCACTACCATCGAGCGTTGCATCGCAGCTAAAAACTCGCTGAAATGTAGCATTTTGAGCGCTAATGTAAGTGCCAATTTTGTATCGGCGGTGAAGGCTGGTTGCTCATTGCCGTATGCCGTACCCGTATTGAGCGAAAGCACTGGCACGTCAGAAAAGCCTGCTGTTATCATAGCATTTTTTATAAGCGCCAAATAGTTTGTTGCTCGGCACTGTCCGCCCGTCTGCGTAATGCCAACTACGTATTTGTCACGCTCATCGCTATGATTTACCAAGAATTTCATTATGTCACCCAGCACCAATGTGGCCGGATAGCAAACTTCGTTATGACCATATTTCAAGCCATATTGTATCGACTCTTCGTCGGGCTTAGGCAAATTGCGGAAGTTGAAGCCCAAACGCTTGAAAAAGGCCGGGAATATTGGCGAAAGCGAATCAGAAAACCAAGGTATGAGCACTGTGCGTTCTTGTTTTTCTTTTTCTGTAAATGAATTGTGCAACGCCTTGTAATCCATTTGCTTAACACTGCTATTGAGTGCAGCCGACTGCTTCAGACTTTCGATGAGCGAGCGCAAACGCAAACGCACCGAGCCGGGCGAGCTAATTTCGTCAACACGAATAACTGTATGGTTTTTGCCAGCAGCATTGAGTATGTTTGAAGCTTCGTCCATCAAAAACGAATCTGGTCCACAACCAAACGAATTGATTTGTATAAGCTGTACGTTGAGTGGCAAACGAGCTACACCATGTGCTGCGTGAATGACGCGGTTTGGATAAGTCCATTGGCTGATGTAGTTCATTTCGAGACATTGATTCTCTTCTTCGCGGAAAATATCGTCAGATATAATATCGGCACCAAGGTCGGTAACTATCTGTGCTACACGCTGATTGATAAGCGGATCGACATGATATGGGCGACCTGTCATCACAAAGAGCATTGTGCCGTTTTCTATAGCTTTATTGAGTATCTGTTTCTCGGTGGTTATTAGGTTGTTGCGCACCTCAAACTTGGCTGCAACTGCTTTTTTTACAGCTCGTTTTACAGTCTGTTTTTTCACACCAAGTGTGTGCAAATATCTATAACAGCTATCAAATACAGCCTTCTCATCTTTGAACGAAACTACTGGCGTATCGAAGTGTATGCCATAGCGTTGCTCAGGGTTCACAGCTGAGCGTATCACGTCTGGATAGCCACTCACCACTGGGCAGTTGAAGCAGTTTGTATCGTACTGATGCTCTTTTTGCTCCATTATGACAAGCGGATAGAATATGCGCCCAACGCCTTTGCTTATCAAGTTCATTATATGACCATTGGTAAGCTTGGCAGGGAAGCAAATATTATCAGACATTACTGAGAATATGCCACCTCTGTATAGTTGCGTGTTCGATTCGTCAGACAATATGGGCACAAAGCCTGCTTCAGTAAACAATGCATGCCAAAACGGATAATTTTCAAACATATTGAGCACTCGCGGAATGCCTATATATTTGTTTTCTTTTAAGTCTATATCAGCAGTTTTGGTATTGGCGTTGGCAAATACGTATTTGTATTTTGCCTCTATCTGATTTTCGCCCTGTCGGCTACCTTTGGCTTTTGAGTGGAATATACGTTCGCATTTGTTGCCCGCAAAACTCAAATTGCCATTAGGGAAGCGGAAACGCACTACTTGGCAGTTGTTTGTACAACCTTTACACTGCACAATGTCTGTTGTAATGTTGCTCAGTGTAGCAAGTGTTGCCTCGCCATCAAACGATGATGTTTTTGAGTCAATTTTGTATTGATCTATGGCATAGAGTGCTGCACCATAAGCCCCCATTAGTTCTGGTGCGTCAGTGGTATACACTTGTTTGCCTGACAATATTTCGAGTGCACGCAACACTGCTTTGTTTTTAAACGTACCGCCTTGCACCACTATTGTGTCGCCAAGTTTGTTGAGGTTTTGTAGCTTAAGAACTTTGTAGAGGCAGTTTTTCACTACTGAGATAGCCAATCCGGCAGCAATATCGCCCGGATCAGTATCTTGGCGCAATGCCTCTTTTACCTTTGAGTTCATAAACACGGTACAACGCGTTCCGAGGTCGCACGGATGCTTGGCTTTGCATGCTTTCTCAGCAAATTCGCCCAAGCTTATGTTCATCATGCCAGCAAAACCTTGTAAAAACGAACCGCACCCCGATGAGCACGACTCATTGAGCTCTATGTTGGCTACTGCTCCGTTGCGAATGAATATCGACTTTATGTCTTGTCCGCCAATATCAAGTATAAACGACACGTCAGAAGCTACATAATGTGCGGCTTTGAAGTGCGCCATTGTCTCTACTATGCCATAGTCGAGGTTGAGGGCGGCTTTGATAAGGTCTTCGCCATAGCCCGTAACGCAACTGCCTAAGAATTTAGCCGTAGCGTTTTTCTCTTTTAGCGTATCGAAAAATGCGCGCAAGGCTTGCTCTACCTTCAGCAGCGGATTGCCATCGTTGTTGGCATAACTTTTGAAGAGTATAGCACCATCAGTGTTGGTAATGAGGAATTTAGTGGT
This sequence comes from uncultured Marinilabiliaceae bacterium, assembly GCA_905235955.1. GTDB lineage: Bacteria > Bacteroidota > Bacteroidia > Bacteroidales > Marinilabiliaceae > W3P20-009. The sequence goes on along the minus strand of CAJONN010000023.1, from coordinate 7,390 downwards.
TGTTGAGCCTGAATCGATGCCCATAAACACTTCGTTTTCCTCACCCTCTTTTATGTTGGCATAGCGCAGTTCGCGCACGTTGATGTTCTCTTTCCAAGTGTCGTAGTCGGCTTCATCTTTGAATAGTGGAGCCAAAAATTGCTCGCCTATTACATGTACGTCTTTGCTTAGTTTGCTCAATATTTCTGCAGCCGAAAGTGTTGCTTTTGTGTCGGCCGATAGAGCAGCGCCACGAGCTGTAGCTACTTCAGCATGAGGCAATATTATCAGGTCTTCAGGGCGCAACTTCATTACACGCACAAATGCTTGCCTTAGCGATGGCAAAAAGGTAAGCGGACCGCCAGTGCAAAGTATTGGGGTTATAATGTCGGCACCACGCGCAAGTGTGGTCATAGTTTGCATTGCCACTGCGTTGAATATCGATGCCGAAATGTCGCTCAGAGGTAGTCTTCGACTAAGCAAGTTTTGAATATCGGTTTTGGCAAAAACACCACAACGCGATGCTATAGGATAAAGTTGCTTGAAGTTGGCTGCTGCATCGCTCATCTCTTTGGGTTGTATGTTGAGCAATGTTGCCATTTGATCTATAAAAGCACCCGTACCACCTGCACAGCTACCATTCATTCTGATGTCTGGGCTTTTACCTTTGCGGAAGAATACCATTTTTGAATCTTCACCGCCTATATCTATCAGAGTAAAATCGTCTTTGTTTAGCTCTTTCATTGTGGCACTACATGCCAACACTTCTTGCACAAATGGTAATCCGCTACGCTCTGACAGACCTATACCAGCCGAACCTGTTAGGCATATACTATATAAAGCCTCGCTGCCCAATTTTGCAGTAAGTTCAGCAAACTGTTTTTCTAAGCACGATTTTATATCAGCAAAATGTCTTTGGTATGAACTAAAAGCTACTTCGCCAGTTGCAACATCAAGTGCTACAAATTTTATTGTTGTTGAACCAGCATCAATACCTATTCGGTAGTTTTTTTCCATATTAACAGTTTAGTGTAATCGAACGCAAAAGTACAAAAAGAAATAGTCAAAATAGCTACAATACCTATTTAAAAAATGAACAAAATTGGATTTATAAATTGTTAGCCACGGCTCTTTCATTCAAAAACTTTTCGTCCCACTATAATAATTTTCTCAACGCTCTATGCCAAAGGCAACAGAAAACCAAGTTTAGTTCCACCATTTGAGCGATGCTTTTTCGCTTTCAAGCAACTCTTCGTTGTCTATTTTCGGGAAAAAGTCGATGCCCGTAACTTGTTCTATTTCGTCTATTGTCACCTGATAATCTTTGAATGTATGCCCTTTGCAAGCATCGTTGGGTAGCAAAAATCCTATTATATGACCACCATCGGCTGGCGTGTACAATATCTTGTAATATTTGTTTGGCACACTCACTTTAGTGCGTCTGCCTATCTTTTTCAATCCTTTCTCAAGCACCGGACCGGTTGCTATGTATATACTATCGTGCTTGCCAACCCATTTGCGCACCTGCTCTTCCAATTTTTTCCAAATGCCACGATTGAATTCCTTTGTTTGCGGACTCATATTGCTCATGTAGAATGTTTCTGACTGCCCTACCTTGTCTATTCGCACATCGGCCGACGGACATAAGTGACCTCTGTCGTAGCCCGTGCCTGTATAATCTTCAGTATATGCCGAAATGAGTTTTACATCAGGGTCGGCTCTGAAGTCGTTGGTGCGCGATGATTGGTTTTGAGTCATTGCTCTGGTTAGCAGGTAGAATACCCAGTCGGCTTGCTCGTGCACATCGTTATATGACAATGTAAAATATTTATGCCTAACTATCTGATTGTCACCAACTACACTTGGCATATTTATAGTTTTACTAACATTCTTATGCGATGTCTCTTTGTATTTTTTCCCCGTTGGCTCAGGTGCTGTTTTCTCTGTTGGTGCATCAACCGAAGTTGCTGAGTTTGTAGTTGTTTCTTCAATTGTTGCTACCTGAGATGTTTGGCTATTTTTTCTTCCTACATACCAATTGTATATAAGTATTACGAGAAGACATAGCAATATGAAAACAACAATATGCTTAAGCGATATTTTGGGCGACTTTTTTCTTGAATTTGTGCGTCGTCTGCTATTTGGATATGTTGCCATAGCTGATGTGTTTTTATAGATAGAAAAAGCGACAGACATATTTTACGTGTCTGCCGCTTATTATGCTGATTGTGTGGTTATTGCCTTATTACTTCTGAAGTACAGCCATAACTTCGAGCACGTGCTTGCGGCTTGTTTGCAAGAGTTCGTTCTCTTCTTTAGTAAGTTTGAGTTCGAGCACTTTTTCAACACCGTTTTTGCCAAGTACTACAGGTACGCCAAGGTAGCAATCGTTGATACCATATTCACCTTCGAGTTTTACACAAACAGGGAATACACGACGCTGATCTTTCACAATAGCTTCTACCATCTGAGCTGCAGATGCACCCGGAGCATACCATGCTGAAGTACCCATGAGTTTCACGAGTTCGCCACCACCATTCTTAGTGCGCTCTACTATAGCGTTGAGTTTATCTTCAGAGATGAGCTCTGTAACAGGTATACCACCAACTGTAGTGTAGCGTGGCAGTGGAACCATAGTGTCGCCATGACCGCCAAGGAGCTGAGCCTGAACGTCTTTTACTGATACGCCAAGTTCTTCAGCAATAAATGCTTTGTAGCGAGCAGTATCGAGCACACCAGCCATACCAATAACGCGTGTACGTGGGAATTTAGATGTAAGATGTGCCTGATAAGTCATCACGTCGAGTGGGTTAGAAACGATGATGATAACTGCATTGGGGCTGAATTTAACTATTTGCTCTACTACTGACTTTACGATGCCAGAGTTTACACCGATAAGGTCATCGCGAGTCATACCCGGCTTACGTGGCAGACCTGATGTTACAACAACTACGTCTGAATTTGCTGTCTTTGAATAGTCGTTGGTAGCACCTACTGTACGTGAATCGTACAATGTTACTGGTGATTTTTGGAAGATGTCAAGTGCTTTGCCTTCTGCTACACCTTCTTTGATGTCAAGGAGTACGATTTCATTCGCAACCTCACGATAAGCCAATACGTCGGCTACAGTGGCGCCTACATTACCTGCGCCTACAACTGTTACTTTTGCCATGTTATTTGTTATTAAAATATACCTTTTGAAAGTATGATGTTTTATGTCTTGTCTTTGTTTATTTTTCCAAACACTGCAATTAATACGAGTCTGTATTTTGCTTGTTGCATTTGGCGAGCACAAAAATACAAATGTTATTTTTATTTATTGTGTTTTTCTGCCTAATTTTATATTCCTGCTCCATCAATAAAGGTGGTCGATACGGCCTTCGATTGCAATATGCGACTATATGGTGGCACGCTATTGGTCAGCCAAACGTTGCCACCTATTGTTGTGTCGTGCCCTATGGTGATGCGACCTAATACTGATGAGTTGGAATATACTGTTACATTGTCTTCCAATATCGGATGACGCGGTGTGTTGATTGGCGTGCCGGTTGAGTCGAATGTGAAGTTTTTTGCACCTAATGTTACGCCTTGATAGAGCATTACATGATTGCCTATGATGCATGTTTCGCCTATAACTACGCCTGTGCCGTGATCAATGCAAAAGTACTCCCCTATTTTTGCTCCCGGATGTATGTCAACTCCGGTGAGCGAGTGCGCCATTTCTGCTATAATGCGCGGAATGATAGGCACGCCAAGCAAGAGCAACTGATGTGCTATGCGATGATGAAGCATCACTTGCAAAAACGGATAGCAAAAGATTATTTCGCTACGCGATTTGACGGCTGGATCGGAGTGATACATTGCATCTATATCAGTATACAATATGCGTTTTATCTCTGGCAAACTATTGATAAATTCTATAGCTATTTGCTCTGATTCTACCTGTTTTTTGAGCAATGTAAATAGTTCATCCATACACCCACCTATGAAGTAGTGGCGCGAGTTGCTATTGGGGCGGCTTGTGTCAAAATAGCCGGGAAAGATTATGCGCTTAGCAAGTTCTACTATCTGTTTCAGTGAATCTATCGAGGGACAAGTCATGTGCTCTTTTTCTTGACACTCGAATTCGTTAGGTTCTGATAAAATTTTAACGTTTTTGAGTAGTGTGTTATTTATATCCATAATTTACTCAGCAAAAGTAGAGTTTTATAATATTTGGCGCAATTTACAAAAAATAGCGAGACTATTCGCACTACTTTTTTATTTTCATCAACATTGCACCTCACTCTCTTTTTGTTGCCCAATCTTTTTTATCTTTGGCTGTTTTTTATGATAATATCGTTATGCTCATAAATTTAGGTCTTATTCTGATAGGTTTTTTCTTATTGCTCAAAGGGGGCGATTATTTGGTCGATGGTGCTGTAGCTATTGCACAGAGGGCAAAATTGAGTCCGATGGTTATTGGGCTTACTATTGTTGGTTTTGGCACTTCGGCTCCTGAACTACTTGTTAGCATTCAAGCTGCACTAAATAGTTCACCGGGCATTGCTATTGGCAATGTGGTTGGCTCCAATATTGCAAATATTGCACTTATTTTGGGTATGACGGCTATTGTTGCTATTTGCCCAGCATCGAAGCAAACTTTGCGCACCGATATGCCTTTTATGCTACTCTCCGGAGTGGCTTTTGTAGCGGTGGCACTTAGTGGTAGCATTTCGCGCATTGCTGGTTTTTGTGGCTTTACGATGCTTATTGTTTATGTTGTTTGGCAAATACGCCAATCGCGCCAAAACAACAACAACTCTGACGACAACAATGCTACTCCTATGCCACTTTGGAAGGCGCTGATTATGGTGTTTGGCTCGTTTGCTGCATTGGTATTTGGTGCCGATTGGCTTGTCGATGGTGCACGCAACATAGCTCAGCAACTGGGTGTGTCTGAACGTATTATTGGTCTTACGATAGTGGCTATTGGCACCAGTTTGCCCGAGCTTTTTGCCTCAGCTATGGCTGCGCGCAAAGGCGAAACTGATATGGCTATTGGCAATGTTATTGGCAGCTATACGTTCAATATTCTGAGTGTTGTTGGTTTGTCGGCAACTATATGCCCCATAGAGCATACTGCCGATGGTTTCTTGTTTGACTATGTGCTGATGATTTCACTCGGATTGCTCCTATGGCTTTTTCTGCGCACTAAGTATATTCTTGAACGTTGGGAGGGCATTGTGTTGCTCCTCATCTATATTCTCTATATTGTCAAACTTATAGTATTTTAGCCTCTATACGCCTATTTTGCGCTCTGCCCTCTTCTGTTTGATTGTTATCAATAGGTTGCGTCATGCCATAGCCTTTGTAGCTAATGCGCTGTGGCTCTATGCCTTTGCTTTTAAGATAATCAACAGTTGTTTTGGCGCGTCCTTCTGATAGTTTTTTGTTGTAGTCGGCGCTGCCTACATTATCAGTATGTCCGCCTATCTCTACCTTTATTTCTGCGTTATTTTTCATTAGTGTTACCAACTTGTCGAGTTCTACTACCGATTCTTCTTTCAACTCTGTGCTATTGGTGTCAAAAAACACGTTGTTGAGTGTTATTTTTTGCCCAGTATCAATGGGCGATAGCGGTATGTCGAGCACTACCCTATCTTGTGTTGTTGTGGCATCTTTCAGTGCAAAGTTCATCGAGCCATACAAGTAGCCCGGACATGTGGCAAATAGTCCGTAGTCTTTGTTCGATGGCAAGCAAACTATGAATACGCCATCGGTTGCTTCTGACTGTGCACTGACTTGCTTCTCTTTGGTGTCGAGACGAATGAGCTCAAGGTTGGCTTGCAATGGCTTGCGTGTTTTGCTGTCGTATACGCGTCCTTTGACGTACGAAACGGGTTCTGGCTTTATCTCTTGTGGCAGTTCAAAGCAGAGTAGCTCTTTTTTGTATGTGCCGTCATCTTGTTTTTGTGTTGATGCCAAATAGGCGGTGGTGCCTGCAGCATTTATTACAAACCCATTATTATCAAGTTCTGTATTTATCGGATAACCAATATTTTGTGGTGTTTTCCAATTGCCTTTTTCGTCTTTTCGGCTAATGAATATATCAAGTTTGCCTACGCCGGGCCAACCGTCTGACGAAAAATAGAGTGTTTTGTTGTCAGGATGAATGAATGGTGAAGTTTCATTGCCCGAAGTATTTATCGAGTCGCCTAAGTTTTTTACATCGCCAAATATGGGCATTCCGTTGCGCATAAAACCGCATATTTTTGCTGTCCAAATGTCCATCTCACCTTTGCCGCCGGGTCGACCGCTGACAAAATATAGCGTCTGTCCGTCGGCTGAGAAGCATGGCTGCGACTCCCAGTATGGCGTGTTGACGGGTGCGCCAATGTTTTGTGGCTCAGACCAACCTGTGGCGGTACGTCGGCTAAAGTATATGTCGCACGAACCTTTTGAGTCGTCACGTCCGCAAGCTGTGAAAAACATCCACTGTCCGTCGGCCGAGAGGGCTTGTGCGCCTTCGTTGTGGGGCGTGTTGATGCCTTTCATTGGCTGTGGTTTGCTCCATTCATTTTTTATTTTTCTCGATATATAAAAATCTTCGTTGAAGTTGATGGAGTTTTTTGTCAGTTTTTTGTTTGCTGCAAAGGCTGCAGTATCACGTGGCATAAGTGTGGTGAATACAAGTTCCTCTTCGTCAAGTGTGATGCTTGGCCAATATTGGTCATAGTCTGTTGCTACGTTGTCTGATATGGGGTGTGGTTTGAATGGTACCGGATGTTCCATCAGATTTTTGGCTATTAGTGCTTTGTTGAGCCATTCGTCAACATTGCGCTGAGTGCGTTTGCCTTTCGAATATTTTTTGTAGAGCTCAAGCCATTCTGTTGCTTCTGCAAATTTGCCCAAATTGCACAATGCTACTCCAGCATGATAATAGGCTGATACATAGTATGTTGAGTCAAGTCCTACTGCTATTTGTATGTTTTCTACCTGTTTTTCGTAGTCGCCCATATCTCTGTATACTTCTGAAATCATAAAGTATGCTTCGGTAAATTTTGGGTCGAAACTTACGGCTTGCTGAAATTTGAGCAAAGCACTCGACAAACGCTGATACTGATAATCGAGTTCGGCATCTTGGTAGGCTAATATGGCTTTTTTCGACTTTGTGCTATATTTCTGATGCGTCTGCTGCTTTTTCTTCGTTTGTGCCTGACAATCAGAATTTTGATAGAGTGCACACAATAGCACCATTGCTATTACCAATGAGAGTAATCGTATCATATTGTTGCGTATTTTAAGTCGAGTGAAAAAAAGTTTTCACAAATTAAGCAAAAAATTTGAGTACGTTATATCATTGATTTTACAAAAGTTATCACTATTTGCTCTAATATTTTTCTATGCACAAACTTTGGAACTTGCTTCT
>CAJONN010000022.1 GCA_905235955.1 uncultured Marinilabiliaceae bacterium | reverse complement strand
TGCTTTTCTCGCTCTCTTCGCCGAAAACGATTTTAGCAGGATTGTAATATTGAAATGAAATCATGTTTTCTTCCCTTTCTTATTCGCATAAAGTTTTCGGGTGCAAAATTAGTGGAAATTATGTTATTACGAGAATATAGCAACGCAACTTATAGAACCGCGCATATTCCTACTCTTCGCTCAGTTCGTCAAACGAAAAGTCCTCATATACCTCTTCTTGCACAAGCAGGTCGTCGGCTATTTTAAGCTCAAGGAATATATCTTCTTTCTTTTTAGGACGATAATTATCAAGCCAACGAAAACCTGCTAATTTAAGGTCTTTTTCACCCAAAAGCAGTGGCGGATTCATATTGCCCGTTGGCTCTACACGCATCGTAATGTTAGATATTTTTCTATCTTTCATCCATATCGACATATTACTGCTCTCTGCCCTATTTACGCCTATTATTAGGTCATCGTCTTTGGGGTAATATAGTGTCTGCCCATTGCCGTCAACATCAATGCGGTATATATCGTTGTTGCGGATATAACCTATCATTTTCTTACCTTTCACTTGATTGTAGCCAATAGTATCTTCGGGCGAAATAACAAATGCCGATTCGAGCAAATCAACTTTATATAGCTCCTGATTGCGTGTATACATTTTTATTTCATTACCTGACATTTGATTGCCTTGTGCCCAAATTATTGGCGTTTGATACATAGTACCTATCGAGTCGCGAAAATCGAAAACAAGTGAGTCGCATCTGCCTTGCATGTCGAAACGAAAAAATTTGACGTGATGATAGGCTTTAATGAGTCGGCTCGAATCAGCAGGCAATGGAACTATTTGCATGGTGTCGGCATGCATAAAGAGTGAGTCGGCACCATAAATTTGTATCATTTGCGCTTTGCGTGTGGCAAGTGCAGCTCCTGTTAGTTCGTTATAGAAGCCATAGTCGCCTTTGAGTTGTATTTGATCTACGGTGTCGGTTAGCACCATATTATTCCACACTGTACCCAACCCAAGACTGCGCTGATAGAATATTGTTTCACCTTCCAGTGTCTTCTGCCCAGTAATTATAATATTGTTTTTTAGCAATTTAGCTTCATCAGTCTGAGTATTATACCAGCCATTATCGCTCTTTATAATTGTTGAGTCTCTGTTGACGATGGTTGTAGGGCCTAATATTGTAATTATTTCTGTTTGAGTATTATAGCGCATTGTATCGCTCACCATATCATATTTGGGTGAGGTGCCGACTACATTATTTTTAAAGTAGACATCGTTGGTATTTGGATAGTATATGCCATTGTCAGAAACAAGCACATTTTCGCCATTTACTATTTTTCCTCCTTCATAAAAATATGCTTTATCGAGTAGGCGATCGTAGTCGAGATATTCAGTATAGAGCCACGTATTACCTTTGTTTGCCCGTACATTGTCACGCACTTTTGCCAAATTTTGGTTGCCAAAATATGTCAGCTTGTCGCCATAAAGATGTATCGAATCGTTCTGAATGATATGCACGTTGCCGTATGCTACAACGCAGTTTGAGTCGTTGTACATATAGGCGCTATCACAATGCAAAAAGGTATGTACATGCGACAAGATGACGTTGCCATTGAGGCTCTGCGTGTTTTTGCCTATCTTGTCGTCGTGCCTAAGTACATCAGCGCGCTCTATTTTTATGCGCACAGGTTGTTGATGTTGGGCATTGAGCGATAAACTACATGCCAACAGCACAACTACGAGGCACAACTGCCTGACGATATTCATTGCAATTTGTTGAGAGCAACTCATCATTTCACCCAACCATCATATTGAAATTTGCAATCTCTCCACTCTGGCGATATATTGACATAAATATTGCGCTGATGGTCGCGTATCCATTGGTCGAGAACATCTTTTTTCTTTCTCTCTTCCATTATTCCTTGGAGCAAGCTATAGTCGTCTTTCATATTAGCACGATGTGGCTCATGGCGTGCTTTGAGTTTCACAATGCGCCAAGTTTCTTTGCCTCTTCTTTCGTCTATCATCTGAAATGGCTTAGAGAACTGACCGACTTCCAAACCTTGTATTGCTTTAGCTATTTCGGCTGGCAGGTCAGATATTTGCATTCGCACCGAGCCATCGTTGGAATTTAATATTACACCACCATTATTGCGTGTATCTTTATCCATAGAAAAACGCATTGCTGCCTCTTCAAAAGTTATTTTTTCTGACTTCAAAAACGATGATACAGTATCGAGCCATTCTATAGCTTTATTTCTATTTTCGGCATCAATTTTAGGTTTCATCAAAATGTGACGCACATTGATACGGTCACCTTTACGGTCGATGAGCTGAATGATATGATAGCCAAATTCAGTCTCTACTATTTTTGACACCTTACCTTTTTCTTGCAAGTTGAAAGCTGCGGCTGAAAATTCAGGTACGAAACCTGCCTTTGAATACCAACCAAGGTCGCCACCACGCGAGGCACTACCCTGATCTTCAGAGTAAAGCACAGCAAGTGTTGCAAAGTCGCGTCCTTCAGCCACCTGACGCTGGAAGTCACGCAACTTATCTTTTATACGGTCAATCTCTTTTTGTTGTACCGACGGATAGACAACTATCTGTTGTATCTCATACTGAGCACTAATATATGGTATGCTATCTGTCGACATTTGCGAATAATATGTGCGTATTTCAGCTGGTGTTATCTTCACATTTTCAGTTATCTTACTCTGCATACGTTGTGTAAGTATTTGTGTACGAACAACTTCCATCTGATCGCGTTTTATCTGCATATATGGTTTGTTGAAGTACTCTTCAAGTTTATCCTGTCCACCAACTTGCTGAATAAAATAGTTGAGACGTTGGTCAACTTGTGATGCCACCTCACTATCGGTTACCGTAATACTATCGATATTGGCCTGATTGACCATAAGTTTTTGAATAAGAAGTTGCTCAAAAATATGGCATTTCATATCACCACCATAGTTTGCTCCATCGATGAGGGCTTGTTCATATTGTTGTTCGATATCTGAACGCAAAATGGCATCATCGCCCACTATGGCAACAACATCGTCTATAACTGTTCGCTGTGCTTCAGCATACAATGGCAACATGCACATTGCCAATGCAATAGCCGAAAGAAGTTTCGAAAAATTATTCATTTGTATAGTACTTTATCATATTATTTTTCAGAGCTTCGTTGTAAAGTTCTGAACTCAATTTTCTGATGAATTCTATCTTTTGTTTATTAACCAAAATCAAATTTATCTTATCATGAACGTATTCAATTGGTGCATATTCATCTGCAGAAATTATTTGCTGCACCGAAATAAGGTATACATTATTGTCGTCCTTACATTCAAACACCCTACCCCGATATAGCGATTGGTCAGATGGTTGCTTATCAGTTGGAATAAAGTTTTTTACCGACGACAATTTTATCCATTTATCAGTAGAGATAACGTAATTGTGCGAAAAGTTGAAGAGATATTTTTCTACGTTGCTATAATCTTCATCTTTAGAAAATTGTAGCCATTTTACTAAGCTCTTAATATCAGGTGCATCTTTGGGTACAACGGCCATAACACCTTTCATTATTGCTTCATTGAGTTTAAAACTTTTGCGCATTTCATTATAATAAGCCTCAATGTCAGCATCAGAAACAACAGGATTAAACTTCTGATCTACAAGTTTTTGCTGATAACGCTCAACAAGTAATGCACGCCTATACTCTTCTACATTTCTCTCTACATCAAGATCGTCATCATTGAGGTTTAGCTCAGCTTTTTGCAACATAACTTGTTGAGTGATCCACCGGTGAATATACTCATCAGCAACAATAGTGCTATCCTCTGCCGACGACATTGGCGGTATTTCCGATACGAGTTCAGCACGTGTGAGTATCACTCCGCCTACCGAAGCTATAGGTTGAGATATTTCGCTTTTGTTGCAAGCCGAAATAACCATTAATGAAATAAGAATAGATATATAGCGCATCAACATTTCAGACCTAAATTTTGCCTACAAAGATAATCCTTTTCAGCCAATAACTACATACAACAAACAAGAAAAAGGCTCACTCGCTTTGTGTGCGAATGAGCCCATCAATGTAGAATGAAACTACATTATATTATTCAGCTGCTGGTGCAGGTGCTTCAGTAGCTTCAGCCTTTTTCTTGCTGCTACGGCGAGTACGCTTCTTTTCAGTAGCTTCAGCCTTAGGAGCAGAAATCATATTGGCATTGTAATCAACAAGTTCGATGTAGCAAACTTCAGCTGCATCACCAACGCGGTTGCCGAGTTTGAGGATACGAGTGTAACCACCATTACGGGTTGCTACTTTACCGCTTATTTCAGTAAAGAGCTCTTTTACTGCGTCGTTGTTCTGCAAGTAGCTAAACACAAGGCGCTGAGCATTGCGTTGTTCGTCTACAGTTGTCAGATTCTTAGTCTTTGTAATCAAAGGCTCAACATACGAACGCAAAGCCTTAGCCTTAGCAAGAGTAGTTTTGATACGTTTATGTTGTATCAAAGATATTGCCAAGTTTGCCAACAAAGCCTTACGGTGAGCACTTGTGCGACCAAGATGATTGAAATTCTTATTATGTCTCATCGTAATTTTAATCTTTATCAAGTTTATACTTCGCGGTGTCCATACCGAACGACAAACCGAGATTAACCAATAGGTCGTCCAACTCGGTGAGCGACTTTTTACCGAAGTTACGGAACTTGAGCAAGTCGTTTCTGTGATAAGTAACGAGTTCGCCCAAAGTATCAACATCAGCAGCTTTCAAGCAGTTGAGTGCACGGACCGAAAGATCCATATCAACCAAACGTGTCTTAAGCAACTGACGCATATGAAGTATCTCTTCATCAAACTCTTCGCTATTACCCTTGTCGCCATCTTCCATAGTTATCTTTTCGTCAGAGAAAAGCATGAAGTGGTATATCAAGATTTTAGCAGCCTCTTTCAAGGCATCTTTAGGATGAATAGAGCCATTGGTTTGTACTTCAATAACCAACTTTTCATAGTCAGTTTGTTGCTCCACACGATAGTTTTCAACAGAATACTTTACGTTGCGGATGGGGGTATGGATTGAATCGATAGCGATAACACCAAGTTCTTCTTCTGCTGGAGCATTTTCTTCGCTCGGAACATAACCGCGACCCTTACCGATGGTGAATGTCATATTGAAATTCACCTCAGGATTGAGGTTGCAGATAACGAGCTCTGGGTTAAGCACTTCAAATGAGTGCATAAACTTATTGAAATCGCCTGCAGTTATTTGCTCTTGTCCAGAAATGTGGATAGTAACCTTCTCACTGTCAACACCTGAAACTATTTGCTTAAGGCATACTTGTTTGAGGTTAAGGATGATCTGGGTTACATCGTCTACAACACCCGGAATGGTAGCAAACTCATGTTCTACGCCATCAATTTTTATCGTCGTAATTGCGTAGCCCTCAAGGGAGGAAATAAGTATTCTTCTTAAGGCATTTCCAATTGTGATACCATATCCCGGCTCAAGAGGACGGAATTCGAAACGACCGACTTTGTCGTCATTCTCGAGCATTATAACCTTGTCTGGTTTTTGGAAAGCTAAAATTGCCATAAGAATTAATTATTTAGAATACAAATCGACGATCAACTGCTCTTGGAAGTGTTCAGGAATATCACTTCTCTCAGGTCTATTCAAGAATTTACCTGACAATGTGTTTTTATCCCACTCCAACCATGAATACTTAGATGCTGAATGAGATGCCAAAGAGTCTGTTATCACTTCAAGTGACTTAGACTTTTCACGCACTCCGACAACCTGACCTGCTTTAACGCGATACGATGGAATATTTACTACTTCACCATCAACTACAATATGACGGTGACCTACCAACTGTCTGGCTGCTGCACGGGTAGGTGCTATTCCAAGTCTGAATACTACGTTGTCGAGACGGCTTTCGAGAAGGCTAAGCAATACCTCACCGGTAACACCTTTTATTCTCTTTGCATCTGCATAAATCTTACGGAACTGACGTTCCAATACACCATAAGTGTATTTCACTTTCTGCTTCTCATCAAGCTGAGAACCATACTCACTTGTCTTCTTGCGACGGTTCTGACCATGCTGTCCGGGAGGGTAATTTCTCTTCTCGAACACTTTGTCTGAGCCAAAAATTGCTTCGCCAAAGCGGCGTGCAATACGCGTCTTAGGACCAATGTATCTAGCCATTGTAACTAATTTTTGATTTTTAAAATTTTGATCTAAATGATGAATATGGCAGCCGTAAGATTATAAGTTTTAAATCATATAACCAATCATTATTCAAAATCCAAATCAAAAATCTATTATAACTAGTAATTAAATAATTACAAAATTTGATTACACTCTTCTACGTTTTGGAGGACGACAACCATTATGTGGCAGTGGAGTTACGTCTATTATTTCTGTAACCTCAATACCTGCTGCATGAATGGCACGAATAGCCGACTCACGACCATTGCCCGGACCCTTTACGTATGCTTTTACTTTGCGCAAACCAAGATCGTAAGCAACCTTTGCGCAGTCTGCTGCTGCTGTTTGTGCAGCATAAGGAGTGTTCTTCTTTGAACCTTTGAAGTTCATCTTACCAGCGCTCGACCATGAAATAGCCTGACCTTGCTGATTTGTAAGAGTGATGATGATATTGTTGAAAGAAGAGTGGATATGAGCCTGACCTACAGCCTCAACGTTTACTACTCTCTTCTTCAGATTTCCTGATTTCTTAGCCATAATTCAGTTCAATTATTTAGTAGCCTTTTTCTTGTTTGCAACTGTCTTCTTCTTACCCTTACGAGTACGTGCGTTGTTCTTAGTCGACTGACCACGAACTGGCAAACCAAGACGATGACGAATTCCTCTGTAGCAACCAATATCCATTAGTCGCTTGATGTTCATCTGAACCTCTGAACGAAGCTCGCCTTCTACCTTGTACTTAGCACCAATAATTTCACGGACTTTCTGAATCTGTGCATCAGTCCAATCCTTTACTTTTACATTACGGTCAATTCCGGCCTCCTTGAGAATTTCGACAGATATGTTCCGACCGATACCGTAGATGTAAGTCAATGCGATTTCGCCAATCTTATTAGATGGCACATCGACACCAGCAATTCTTGCCATAACTTAACTTCTTCTGTTTTAATTAATTAACCTTGACGTTGTTTAAACTTAGGATTCTTCTTGCATATTACATACAAGTGACCCTTACGGCTGACTATCTTACAATCAGCACTTCTTTTCTTAATAGATGCTCTAACTTTCATCTTTTATTTATTTGTAGCGATAAGAAATTCTACCTTTAGTCAAATCATAAGGAGAAATCTCTACCTTCACTTTGTCGCCCGGCAAAATCTTAATATAATTCATTCGCATTTTACCTGATATATGAGCTGTTATTACCAACCCATTCTCCAACTCTACTCTGAACATCGCATTAGAGAGAGCCTCCTTGATTATTCCGTCTTGTTCTATTGACGACTGTTTTGGCATATAATACTTAATAAATAAGTTTTTGTATATTATTTCTCATTATAATTCGGGTGCAAAGATAATACAAATTTTTCTTTTACAACCACTTGCTTGAAAAAAAAGCCTAAATGTTCTTTTTTATTCTATTATCTATTCAACAAAACGCTTTATTTCATCAATACCAAAGTCCCACGATGTAGTATATATTATATCTTGATCATAACTAATGGTGTGATATGGCGATTTATTGGATGATGTGTATAGTATCTCTGTTTCTTGTGCTGGCATATAACTTTGCGCAAGCATCAATTTCACTTCGCGTTTTGCCTCGTTTTTGTATACATCTACTATTATCTCTGCATGTCCCGGTGAACCACCTCTGATAAGCACGTCGCCTATTTGCACATCTTCTATTTTTACTGGTTTCAGTTCGCGCGACAAACTAAGTGTGCCTGCATAATAAAACACCATCTTCATCCATTTCCTAAAGTTTCTATATGAATAATCTTTCTGAGCAGCACCATTGCGCCACCATGTTTTATTGCCACTTATGCCCACTCTACTACCTTCGGCCCACGTAACAAAGTCGCAACAGAATCCGTTGGTAAAGTTGAAGTGCATTTTGTCATATTGCTTCGATGAAAAAAGATATTCGCCACGCAAACGCATAACAGCATCGGCACATTGTTGCAAGTCTTCATTATCTATATCCATATCAACAACTGCTGCTGTATATCCCCATACTTTCACATCGCCATCCCAATAATGACAATATGTTCCATGCGGACGCAATGGCATTTTATGCAACAAATAATCGGCGAAACTACCATCCGTCACTTGCTGACGTACAAAAGTTGTATCAGTACAATGAAAACGCGTTGATATAGTTGTACCAAGTTCGTCGATAGCAAAGTCATCAGCATATATTTCTTGATAATTTTGCTCATCTTCAACATATTCAACATCTGCACTATCAAAATACTATCAATACTATCAACATTCATTGTGTCAATCGGTACTACATTTTGTGCATTTTGAGTTACCGAACCACCGTTTACACATGCTGCTAATAAAGGCAACAGAACTAATAGAGATATTTTAGTCATTATTATAAATGATATTTTTATTCACACTTTTGAAAGAAAGACAAAACTTTTATACGTACTTAGTAGGTTTATGTTACAAAAAAAAGTCCTTGAACAAAAAATGCTCAAGGACTTTAAAATATCTGTGGAATATTGCTTAGTGCAAAGCTCCAGACTTCATAAGTCCGTCATAGTGGCGCATCAATAGATGGCTCTCTATTTGCTGAAGGGTATCGAGTACCACACCAACAAGGATAAGCAATGATGTACCTCCATAGAATTGAGCGAATGATGATTCGACACCTGCCATAGTTGCAAATGCAGGCAAAATAGCCACAATTGCAAGAAGTATAGAACCCGGCAAAGTTATCTTTGACATAATAGAATCAATAAACTCTGCTGTTTTCTTACCAGGCTTAACACCCGGAATATAGCCACCATTTCGTTTCATATCCTCAGCCATTTGCTGTGGATTCATGATAAGAGCTGTGTAGAAATATGTAAACACAATTATCAACAATGCGAATACGAAATTGTACCAGAAACCTGTAAAGTCAGAGAATGTTGACAAAATAGATGATGCCCAACTTGACTCTGCATTCTGAGTGGCATAACCAAGGAATGCTATAGGCAAAAACATTATAGCCTGTGCAAAAATTATAGGCATTACACCTGCTGCATTCACCTTCAGAGGAATGTATTGACGAACTCCACCATATTGTTTATTTCCTTCGATGCGTTTAGCGTATTGTACTGGTATACGACGTGTACCCTGAACGAGTGCTATCGAACCAATAAACACGAAGAAAAGGAAGAGGAATTCGAGCACAAACATAACCAAACCACCACTGTTGTTTGATACAAGTTTACTTGAGAACTCTGCCAACAATGAGTGAGGCAGACGAGCTATAATACCAATCATAATGATGAGCGATATACCATTGCCAATACCTCTGTCAGTAATACGCTCGCCGAGCCACATTACAAACATAGTACCAGCTGTCAAGATAATAGTGCTTGACACACGGAACATAACGCCATCGATAGCAAAAGCTTCAGAAGGGAGCTTTTGATACAAGTTGACAAGATAAGAAGGAGCTTGAATAACCAAGATAGCTACGGTCAGAATACGAGTTATCTGATTTATCTTACGCCTACCGCTCTCGCCATCACGTTGTAAGCGCTGAAAATATGGAATAACCATACCGAGCAACTGAACAACGATAGATGCCGAAATATACGGCATTATACCAAGGCCTACTACTGATGCATTCGAGAATGCACCGCCCGAGAACATATCCAAAAGACTTAAGACGCCATCGCTGGTCTGTTCATCGAGAGCTGATAAATATTCAGGATTTACACCAGGTAAAACCACGAAAGAAGCTAAGCGATAAATGAACAGAAATCCCAGCGTAGCTAGGATTCTGTTCTTTAACTCTTCGATCCTCCAAATATTGCGTATGGTTTCTATCAGTCTTTTCATTGCATTATAGCTTTACTGCAGAACCATTAGCTGCTTCAATAGCAGCCTGTGCACTCTTAGAGAAGGCGTGAGCCTTTACTTCAACTTTTGCGGTGAGCTGACCATTACCAAGAATCTTGATAAGATCGTTGCTACTTGCATAACCATTCTCAACAAGAACTTGTGGGTCAATTGTTGAAAGATTCAACTTCTCAGCCAAAGCTTGAATGAAAGAGAGGTTAATAGCCTTATACTCAACGCGGTTTACGTTCTTGAAGCCGAACTTAGGCAAACGACGCTGAAGTGGCATCTGACCGCCTTCGAAACCAAACTTCTTAGAATAACCAGAGCGCGACTTTGCACCCTTATGGCCACGTGTTGATGTTCCGCCATAACCAGAACCAGCACCGCGACCTACTCTTTTATCATGATGAGTAGAACCCTTTGCAGGAGTCAAATTACTTAAATTCATAATACAATTTTTTCCTTTCGTTCATTTATATTACTCAACAGTGACAAGCTGCTTAACCTTATCAATAGCACCACGAACAGCAGGAGTATCTTCTACTTCTATTGTCTGATGTATTTTCCTCAAGCCAAGTGCTTCGAGCACCAACTTCTGATGCTTAGGAGCATTGATTTTGCTCTTAATCTGAGTTATTTTTATAGTTGCCATGAGTTTTTGAATTAACCGTTGAACACCTTATCGAGCGATACACCACGCTGCTGAGCTACTTGATAAGCGTCACGTACCTCGCTCAATGCTGCTATTGTAGCCTTTACAAGGTTGTGAGGGTTCGACGAACCTTTTGACTTAGCCAAGATGTCAGTAACACCTACGCTCTCCAATACGGCACGCATAGCGCCACCTGCTGTCAAACCAGTACCGTGAGATGCTGGCTTCATGAATACACGTGAGCCACCAAACTGAGCATATTGCTCATGAGGCAAAGTACCATGAACAAGAGGCACACGAATAAGGTTCTTCTTTGCAGCCTCTATGCCTTTTGAAATTGCAGCTGTAACTTCGCTTGCTTTACCAAGACCCCAGCCTACAACACCTTTACCATCGCCTACAACAACGATAGCCGAAAAGCTAAATGCACGACCACCTTTTGTAACCTTAGTAACTCGGTTGATTGCAACCAAACGATCTTGAAGTTCGAGGTCGTTAGTTGTTCTTACTCTTTTATCATTACCTACCATTGGTATTAAAATTTAAGTCCGGCTTCGCGAGCTGCGTCTGCCAATTGTTTAACACGTCCGTGATACAAATAACCATTGCGGTCAAATACAACCTCCGAGATGCCCTTTGCTATTGCAGTAGCTGCAAGTTGCTTACCTACCTCGGCTGCTACTTCGCTCTTTGTGCCTTTAACATCAGCAAGTGCTTTAGACGATGCTGCTGCAAGAGTTTTACCTTGCTTGTCGTCTACTACTTGGGCATATATCTGCTTATTGCTTCTGAAGACAGTAAGTCTCGGACGCTCTGCTGTGCCAGATACTTTAGATCTGATGCGAGCCTTTATCTTATTTCTTCTTGCGATTTTAGAAAAAGCCATTGTTTCAAACTTTAATCATTAAACCTTAGCTGACTTACCAGCCTTACGACGTACAACTTCATCAACAAAGCGAATACCTTTGCCTTTGTATGGTTCTGGTGCACGGAATGAACGAATCTTTGCACAGATTTGTCCAAGCAATTGCTTGTCAGCACACTGAAGAGTGATGATAGGGTTGCTCTTACGGTCAGTTACAGCCTCTACCTTTACTTCAGTTGGCAATTGGAGCTGAATTGTGTGTGAATAACCAAGTGCGAGGTCCAAAACCTGACCTTGTGATGTAGCACGATAACCTACACCTACAAGTTCGAGCTTAGCTGTATATCCTTCTGATACACCAACTACCATATTATGAACGAGAGCTCGGTACAAACCATGCATTGAACGTGTTGCAGGTTCATCGTTCGGACGAGTGAATGTTACTTCACCATCTTTTACTTCAACTGAAATTGTTGGGTTAACGGCTTGTTTGAGTTCGCCTTTAGGACCTTTTACAGTGATAACATTGTCTGCTACTGATACACTAACTCCCGAAGGAATAGACACAGGCATTTTACCAATTCTTGACATCTTTAATCCTCCTATAAAATTAGTAAATGTAACACAATACTTCACCACCTATTTTCTCTGCGCGAGCCTCTTTGTCAGTCATTACACCCTTTGATGTAGAGACTACAGCTATACCAAGTCCGTTCAATACACGAGGCATATCGCGATAGCCAGCATAACTACGCAAACCCGGAGTTGAAACACGCTTGAGCGCTTTGATTGCTGATGATTTGGTTTGAGAATCGTACTTCAAGGCTATTTTGATAATGCCTTGTTTGTTGTCGTCGATGAACTTGTAGTTGAGAATATAGCCTTTGTCAAACAAAATTTTGGTTATATCCTTCTTCAAGTTTGAAGCAGGTACTTCTACTACCTTGTGCTTCGCCATGATTGCGTTCCTCACTCTCGTAAGGAAGTCTGAAATTGGATCTGAATACATGAAATAATTAAGTTTAAATTGATCGTGCAAGCACGACAATATTTAACACTCATTTTTTGCAACTGGTCATTACCAGCTCGCTTTCTTTACACCGGGAATGAGACCTGCCGATGCCAATTCACGGAACTCAATACGTGAGATGCCAAACTGACGCATATAACCTTTCGGACGTCCCGAAAGTTTGCAACGATTGTGCAGACGTGTTGGGCAAGAGTTCTTAGGTAAAAGCTGGAGGGCAACATAGTTGCCCTCAGCCTTTAACTGAGCTCTTTTTTCCGCATACTTGGCAACTAATTTGGCACGCTTCACTTCGCGAGCCTTCATTGATTCTTTTGCCATATTATACTTCTAAAAGTTACTTTTTTACTTATAATTCTTCTTAAATGGGAGACCGAATGCCTTCAAGAGAGCATAAGCCTCTTCATCTGTTTGTCCAGTGGTTACAAAGGTAATGTTCATACCCTGAATTTTCGATACAGCATCGATGTTTATTTCAGGGAAGATGATCTGCTCTTGGATTCCAAGAGTGTAATTACCTCTACCATCGAACTTTCCGCCGATACCGTTGAAGTCACGGATACGAGGAAGAGCTACACGAACAAGACGCTCAAGGAATTCATACATCTTCTCACGACGAAGAGTTACCTTTACACCGATTGGGGTGTTAGCACGCAGTTTGAAACCTGCTATATCTTTCTTTGCAACAGTAGCAACTGCTTTCTGACCTGCAATGGTAGATATTTCTTTGAGTGCTATTTCGATAATCTTCTTATCCTGAGTAGCGTCGCCCAAACCCTGATTGATAACAATCTTCTGAAGTTTAGGTGCACGCATTGGAGTGCTGAAATTGAACTCCTTCATAAGTGAAGGGAGTATCTGCTCTTTGTAAAGAGTTTTTAATGCTGGTACGTAGCTCATTATTTAATCTCCTCCCCTGACTTTTTAGCGATTCGAATTTTGTTACCCTTTTCGTCGAGAACGGGAGCACCATTCTCATCAAGTTTGATACCTACACGTGTAGCTACGCCTGTCTTAGGGTCTTTGAGGTTGAGGTTCGAAATATGAATAGGAGCCTCTTTCTCAACAATACCACCTTGTGGGTTTGAAGCACTTGGTTTGGTATGTTTCTTTATTACATTGCACCCTTCAACTATCGCGCGCTGCTTCTCTGGGTCAACTGAGAGTACTTTACCCTCTTTGCCCTTATCTTCTCCGGCGTTGATGATTACTATATCGCCTTTCTTTATGTGCAATTTAGCCATTTTGTAACGTCTTTAATTAAATTACCTCTGGCGCCAAAGAGACGATCTTCATATATCCGTCACGGAGCTCACGAGCTACCGGACCAAAGATACGTGTACCACGCATTTCGCCGGCGTTGTTGAGCAATACACATGCATTGTCGTCAAAACGGATGTAAGAGCCATCGGCGCGTCTTACTTCTTTTTTGGTACGGACTACGACAGCTCTGCTGACCGTACCCTTCTTCATCTCACTTGATGGCAGAGCGTGCTTTACCGTTACTACGATAAGGTCGCCCAATGTAGCATAGCGCTTGAATGAACCACCCAACACGTGAATGCAGAGTACTTCTTTTGCACCGCTATTGTCGGCTACCGAAAGTCTGGTTTCTGTCTGTATCATGATTACTTAGCCCTTTCGATGATTTCTACTATTCTCCAACGTTTAGTTTTACTGAGAGGGCGTGTCTCCATAATGCGTACAGTATCACCCTCGTGAGCGTCATTTTTCTCGTCATGTACGTGGAACTTCTTTGTTTTGGTAACAAACTTACCATAAATAGGATGCTTCTCACGTATTTCGACAGCGACAACAACGGTTTTATCCATTTTTTCGCTGATTACAACGCCCTGACGTTCCTTTCTTGAATTTCTTTCTTCCATCTTACTACTTGTTTTCTGAATTCCGCTTTTCTGTCAAGATGGTAATCAAACGAGCGATCTCTCGACGTGTTTGACGGATCTTCATTGGGTTTTCAATAGGTGTGACTACATGAGCCAACTCCATCTTCTGAAGCTCTGCACGAGCTGAAGCTACTTTCTCTTCAATCTCGGCGATTGTCAAGCCTTTTATCTCTGATGCTTTCATTGATATTAGATGTTAGAAGATTCAACATAGTCGCGACGTACTACAAATTTGGTGGTCACCGGCAGTTTTTGTGCTGCAAGGCGAAGCGCCTCTTTTGCTATCTCGAAAGGAACACCATCACACTCTATTATCATACGACCCGGAGTAACTGGTGCTACGAATCCTTCTGGATTACCTTTACCTTTACCCATACGTACGTCGAGAGGTTTCTTGGTGATAGGTTTGTCTGGGAATATACGGATCCATATCTGACCCTGACGTTGCATGTAACGCGTTACGGCGATACGAGCAGCCTCTATCTGACGGCCTGTGATCCATTTGCTCTGCAGAGACTTGATACCGAACGAGCCAAAGGCAAGTTCGCTACCACGATGGGCAATACCCTTCATCTTGCCCTTCTGTACTCTTCTGAATTTTACTTTCTTAGGTTGTAACATCGTTCAAAAGTTAAAGATGATTACTTCTTCTTTCTCCTCGGACCTCTATCGCGAGAGCCCGCATTGTTTCCTGCTGGAGCTGATGCTTCACGTGCTCCAATGTTGAGAGTCAGGTCGCGTTTGCCATATACCTCACCCTTGCATATCCAAACTTTGATACCAATCAAGCCCATCTTTGTAAGAGCTTCTGCTTGGCAGTAGTCTATATCTGCACGGAATGTATGGAGTGGAGTACGACCCTCTTTGAACATTTCCGAACGTGCCATCTCGGCACCGTTCAAACGTCCGCTGATAAGGATTTTGATACCTTCTGCGTTGTTGCGCATTGTAGAAGCTATAGCTGTCTTGATTGCACGACGATAAGCTACACGACCTTCTATCTGACGTGCTATATTGTTTGCAACAATAACTGCATCAAGATCAGGGCGTTTTACTTCGTAGATGTTGATCTGAACATCCTTATCTGTGATCTTCTTTAACTCTTCCTTCAGTTTATCAACCTCCTGACCGCCTTTGCCTATGATTAGACCCGGACGAGCAGTGAAAACTGTTATTGTAACGAGCTTAAGTGTGCGCTCGATAACAATTCGAGATACGTTGGCTTTTGCCAAACGAGCGTTGAGGTATTTACGAATTTTGGTATCCTCTACGATTTTGTCACCGTAGTTCTTGCCGCCGAACCAGCTTGAATCCCAACCTCTCGTTATACCAAGTCTGTTGCTTATTGGATTAATTTTCTGTCCCATTTAGCTCGCAATTAATTTTCTTGGTTTTCTGATACTTTGCTATCAACAAACAATGTAACGTGGTTAGAACGCTTACGAATTCTGTGACCACGGCCCTGTGGAGCCGGACGCAGACGCTTCAATATGCGTGCTGAATCAACGTAGATTGTTTTTACATAAAGGTTAGCCTCTTCAACATTAGCACCTTCGTTCTTCTGCTTCCAGTTGTCGATTGCAGAGAGAAGCAGTTTTTCAACGCGGCCTGCAGCCTCTTTTGTTGAGAAATGAAGCATGTTGAGTGCCAAATTAACCTCCTTGCCTCGAATCATATCTGCAACCAAACGCATCTTGCGAGGAGAAGTGGGTACATTGCGCAACGAAGCGAAATACAAACTCTTGTTCGCTTCTTTTCTTGCGTCTGCACTTATTCTTTTTCTTTTACCCATTTTAATCTTTCGTTTAAAAAGTTAGTAATCCCGGCAGAGGCTTATTTCTTTCGATTGCCGCTATGACCGCGGAATGTACGCGTCGGAGCGAACTCACCCAACTTGTGCCCCACCATATTCTCAGTGACATACACTGGAATGAATTTGTTGCCATTGTGCACAGCAACTGTGTGGCCCACAAAATCAGGAGAAATCATGGAAGCGCGTGCCCATGTCTTCACTACCGACTTCTTGCCACTTTCGTTCATAGCAAGAATCTTCTTTTCCAACTTGAGGTTAATATATGGGCCTTTTTTTAATGATCTGCTCATAATTTTAAATAATTACGCGATTACTTTTTACGTCTTTCAATGATGAACTTGTTAGACTGCTTCTTAGGAGTACGTGTCTTGTAACCCTTTGCAAGCAAGCCCTTACGTGAACGTGGATGACCACCTGAAGCACGTCCTTCACCACCACCCATCGGGTGATCTACTGGGTTCATTACAACACCACGGTTGCGAGGACGACGACCAAGCCATCTTGAACGACCTGCCTTACCTGACTTCTCAAGAGCGTGGTCTGAATTACCTACTACGCCTACTGTTGCGCGGCATGTAACAAGGACACGACGTGTTTCGCCTGAAGGCAATTTAACAATCGCATAGCCGCCATCACGGCCAGCCAACTGAGCAAAAGTACCTGCACTACGTGCCATAATACCGCCTTGTCCTGGACGAAGCTCGATATTGTGGATTATAGTACCAATTGGTATAACACTGAGTGGGAGAGCGTTGCCTACTTCAGGAGCAGCTGACTCACCTGACATCACTGTCTGACCAACTTGCAGACCATTGGGAGCGAGAATGTAACTCTTCTCACCATCTTCATAAACCAACAGAGCTATACGAGCACTTCTGTTTGGATCGTATTGGATTGAATCCACTACTGCTGGCACACCGTCCTTCAATCTCTTGAAGTCGATTACTCTGTACTTTCTTTTGTGTCCACCACCGATGTAACGCATTGTCATCTTACCGGTGTTGTTTCGACCACCTGTCTTCTTCAGAGGTCTCAACAATGACTTTTCTGGCGTGGTTGACGTAATCGTATCAAACGTGCCAATAACTTTGTTACGTTGCCCTGGTGTTACGGGCTTCAACTTTTTAACTGCCATTTCTTATTAGATATTGCTGTAAAAATCAATTGTCTGGCCTTCAGCCAATGTAACAATGGCTTTCTTGTAAGAAGGAACACGTCCTTCGATAACACCTGTTTTGGTGTAACGACTCTTACGTTTGGCCGGAGAGATTAGCGTATTAATCTTAACGACTTTTACGCCATAGAGCTCTTCAATAGCCTTCTTAATTTCGGTCTTGTCCGCTGTACGGAGAACTACGAAACCATAGCGATTGCCGAATTTTCCGGTAATGTTTGATTGCTTTTCTGTTACCAGAGGCTTTACTATTATTCCCATTGATTATCCTCCTTATGCGTTTACAAGATTATTAAACTGCTCTATTGTGCTTTCGAACAACACAAGAGTCTTAGCTTTCATTATCTCATATGTGTTGAGAGTTGAAGCTACAGTCACTTCACTGCGTTGTACGTTGCGAGCTGAAAGATAGATGTTGTTGTCATAATCTGGCAGAACAACAAGTGAGCGAGTTCCCTCTGCTATCTTAATGTTGTTCTTGAATGCAACAAAATCTTTTGTCTTTGGAGCCTCGAATGTAAAATCTTCAACTACCACAATTGCTTGTTCTTTAGCTTTGTAGCTAAGAGCAGAGAAACGTGCAAGTTGCTTGAGTTTCTTGTTGAGCTTGAAAGAGTAGTTGCGTGGACGTGGACCGAATATACGACCACCACCGATGAACACTGGCGACTTCAATGAGCCTGCACGTGCTCCACCTGTACCTTTCTGCTTCTTTATCTTACGAGTACTGTGTGCGTTTTCGGCGCGCTCTTTTGCTTTATGAGTACCCTGACGTTGGTTAGCCAAGAATTGCTTCACATCAAGATATATCGCATGGTCATTTGGCTCAACTCCGAAAACTGACTCTGGCAATACGACCTTCTTACCGGTTTCTTTACCTTCCTTGTTTAATACGCTCAGTTCCATTATTTCTCAATAATTAAATATGAACCCTTGCATCCCGGAACAGAACCCTTTACTACAAGAATGTTGCTCTCAGGAATGACTTTAATAACTCTCAGGTTTTCAACCTTAACACGGTCGCCACCAGTACGTCCGGCCATTCTCATGCCCTTGAACACACGTGATGGATAAGACGATGCACCTACTGAACCTGGTGCTCTCAAACGGTTGTGCTGACCATGAGTTTGGCAACCTACACCGCCAAAACCATGACGACCAACTACACCCTGAAAGCCCTTGCCTTTAGAGATGCCTACAATGTCAACAAACGAATCTTCTTCGATGAGGTTTACATCAACAACATCGCCAAGGTTCAGTTCTTTGTCGAAACCAGAGAATTCGACCAATTTGCGAGCAGGTGCTACACCTGCCTTCTTGAAGTGACCTACCAAAGGAGCAGTAGTGTTCTTCTCTTTCTTCTCGTCAAATGCGAGCTGAATTGCTTCGTAGCCATCGGTTTCCACAGTCTTTATCTGCGTAACATGGCATGGGCCAGCTTCGATAACAGTGCATGGTATGCTCTTACCCTCGGCACTGAAAACGGATGTCATTCCGATTTTTTTTCCAATTAATCCTGGCATTACTTTAATTTTTAAAATTTGAATTGTTCTTTCTTTACAACCTTCAACTTTGGTATCAAAGAACTACACTTTGATCTCTACTTCTACACCGCTTGGCAATTCGAGTTTCATAAGAGCGTCGATTGTCTTTGATGTTGAACTGTAGATGTCAATAAGACGTTTGAACGATGAGAGTTGGAACTGCTCACGTGACTTCTTATTAACGAATGTTGAACGCAAAATGGTGAAGATGCGCTTGTTAGTTGGGAGAGGAATAGGGCCACTAACTACTGCGCCTGTGCTCTTCACTGTCTTTACAATCTTCTCAGCTGACTTGTCAACCAAGTTGTGGTCATAAGACTTAAGCTTAATTCTAATTTTCTGACTCATTTTTATTTTTTAATTATACTTATTAATAAATGGTAACGGGTTAAGAGTCATTCGCTAACCCGTTACCTTTTTTTCAGTTATTAAAGAAGATCTTCACGACCTTTTACTTCTTTCAATACCTCTTTAGCTATCTGACGAGGAACTTCTGCATATTCAAAGAATTCCATAGTCTGAGTAGCACGACCTGATGATATTGTACGAAGAATTGTTACGTAGCCGAAGAGTTCTGCCAAAGGCACCTTAGCTTTGATTATCAAAGCACCATTTTTGTGTTCCTGACCTTCAATCTGACCACGACGTTTGTTGAGGTCGCCGATGATGTCACCCATATATTCATCTGGAGTAACAACTTCTACCTTCATGATAGGCTCGAGAAGCACTGGGTTAGCTTTTGCACATGCCTCTTTGAATGCCTGACGTGCTGCAAGTTCGAATGAAAGTGCATCTGAGTCGACTGGGTGGAACGAACCATCGAGGAGGGTCACTTTGAGGTTTTCTACCTCATAACCAGCCAATACACCATTCTTCATTGCATCTTTGAAACCTGATTCAACGGCAGGAACGAATTCCTTAGGCACATTACCACCTTTAACTTCGTTGACGAACTGAAGACCTGTCTTGCCTTCATCAACTGGGCTGATGCGTACGATGATGTCAGCAAACTTACCACGACCACCGGTCTGCTTCTTGAATACCTCACGGTGTTCAACAGTGCCGTTGATAGCTTCACGGTAAGATACTTGAGGCTTACCTTGGTTACATTCAACCTTAAATTCACGCTTCATACGGTCAATGATGATATCGAGGTGGAGCTCGCCCATACCTTCGATAACTGTCTGACCTGTCTCTTCATCAGTGTGGAAGCGGAATGTTGGGTCTTCTTCTGCAAGCTTCAAGAGAGCTGCAATCATCTTTTCGTTATCTTTCTGAGTCTTTGGTTCTACCGATACACCAATCACTGGCTCAGGGAATTCCATTGATTCAAGAACGATAGGTGCGTCTTCTGCACAAAGTGTATCGCCAGTCTTGATATCTTTGAAACCAACTGCAGCACCTATATCACCGGCTCCGATGACATCTTTAGGTATCTGTGTGTTAGACTTCATCTGATAGAGACGTGAGATACGCTCTTTGTTGCCTGAACGTGTATTGAATACGTATGTACCTGCCTCGAGGTTGCCTGAGTATACGCGAATGAATGCCAAACGACCTACGAATGGGTCTGTTGCAATCTTAAATGCAAGAGCTGAAAGTTTTTCCTTCTCTGAATGCTGACGTGTAATAGTGTCGCCAGTGTTAGGATCAGTACCTTCAACTGGTGGAATGTCCATAGGTGAAGGAAGGAATGAAACTACAGCATCGAGCAAACGCTGAACACCTTTGTTGCGGAATGAAGAACCGCAGAGTACAGGGTTGATTGTTTGGTTGATTGTTGCTACGCGAAGTGCGTTGAGTATTTCATCCTCGGTAATAGAATTTGGATCTTCCATAAATTTATCGAGGAGTGCTTCGTCAGACTCTGCTACAGCCTCAACGAGTTTTGCACGCCACTCTTCAGCTTCAGCCTGAAGGCTTTCGCGGATAGGACGATGCTCAAATGTTGAGCCAAGGTCAGCATGATCAGACCAAACTATTTCGGTCATTGTTGTAAGGTCAACAACACCTTCAAATGTTTCTTCAGCACCAATAGGAATAACTACAGGTACTGGGTTGGCATGAAGTACGTCTTTTATTTGGCGAACTACTTCGTAGAAGTTGGCACCTGAACGGTCCATTTTGTTTACGAAGCAGATACGAGGCACGCCATATTTGCTTGCCTGACGCCAAACTGTTTCTGACTGTGGCTGTACACCACCTACTGCGCAGTAGAGAGCTACAGCGCCATCGAGGATACGGAGTGAACGTTCTACTTCAACGGTGAAGTCAACGTGACCCGGGGTATCGATGATATTAATTTTGTATGTTTTATCCTTGTACTTCCAGTTTGTAGTAACAGCAGCTGAAGTAATTGTGATACCACGCTCCTGCTCCTGCTCCATCCAGTCCATGGTTGCTGCACCATCGTGCACCTCACCTATTTTGTGAGTGATACCAGTGTAGAACAAGATACGCTCTGTAGTTGTTGTTTTACCAGCATCGATATGCGCCATGATACCGATATTGCGGGTCAAATGCAAATCTGCCATAGTGTATAAGTCTTAGATGATTAGAATCTGAAGTGAGCGAATGCGCGGTTAGCCTCAGCCATTTTGTGCATATCCTCTTTCTTCTTGAAGGCTGCACCTTCATTGTTATATGCTGCAACAATTTCAGCTGCAAGTTTCTCAGCCATTGAGTGACCAGAACGCTTGCGTGAGAAGAGAATCATATTCTTGATACTCAAAGAAACTTTGCGTTCAGGACGAATTTCTGTTGGTACTTGGAATGTTGCACCACCTACACGACGGCTCTTAACCTCAACTGAAGGTGTAATGTTTTCCAAAGCCTTCTTGAAGTACTCAAGTACGGGTTTACCCTCTTTTTCTGCTTTAGGTGCTACATTGTCAAGTGCATCGTAAAGGATGCCGAACGCTATTGATTTCTTACCGTCAACCATAAGGTTGTTGACGAATTGTGTTACAAGAACATCTCCGAATTTAGGGTCTGGGAGAATTATTCTCTTCTTTGGTTTTGCTTTTCTCATTTTCTTTTTTTGTTTATCAGTTTTCTTCATCAGCTGCTTCAGTCTTCAACAACTCACGTCATTTACTCAACCGATTCATCAGACAAACAAAACTCGCCAATTTAACTACTAATTAAATTACTTCTTAGCTGCTGTTTTTCCAGCTTTTGGACGTTTAGCACCGTATTTTGAACGACGCTGATTGCGACCTTCTACTCCAGAAGCATCAAGAGTACCACGAACAAGGTGATAACGAACACCCGGAAGGTCCTTTACACGACCACCACGAACAAGCACGATTGAGTGCTCCTGAAGGTTGTGACCCTCACCCGGAATGTAAGCATTCACTTCTTTTCCGTTAGTCAAACGTACACGAGCTACCTTTCTCATCGCTGAGTTAGGCTTCTTAGGGGTGGTTGTATACACACGCACACAAACACCACGCTTTTGAGGACATGCTGCAAGAGCTGGCGATTTGCTCTTATCCTCAAGCTTAATGCGACCCTTGCGCACTAATTGCTGAATTGTAGGCATAATTGTTTTTGAAATGTATAAATTTTAACTTATCGTATCTTATTGATTATCAAATATATAGTTTAATAACCATAGTCTATACGATTTTTATCGCGCAAAGATAGTTATTTATTATCTAATAAACAAACAGTTACGCTATCTGATTTTATTTTTAACGTTCTTTTTGAGAATAATAATATCTACAAACTCTATTTGAGATAGTCTGTCAAGATATTACCATCAGCAACAACTAAATGAATAGTGCCACCTTGCTTGGTAACTACAAAACGTCCTTTGGCAGGAGTTGGAAAACCGGCAACTAAGTCGCCATTTGAAGTAAAAAGATATGCCAACTGATCAGTTTTATCCCAAATAGCTATCATATTGTTGCACACTAAGTTTATCATGTCGGCACTACTGAGTTTGAGCAAACGAATGTTTTTCACTTTGCCATAGTCGTCGGTAATGATGATGTGACCTTTGTCAACAAAAATAAGTGTATCGTTAGAGGCTGATTTGAGCATTGTATGATGCGACACATCGCTAATGCTATCGATGTGTGTGTAGCTAACTGTGGCTGAGGCTACGTCGATGGTTGCGAGTTCGCCGTTGGCTGTTGAGGTAACGAAGGCTGACTGTGGCGTATTGGCTCGTACCAAATATGTTTTGCTTTGGCTATTGGCTGCTAATGGTTTTATAGGCAAACGTTCGTTGCCACGTCGGTCGGTGATGTAGGTTTTGTAATCGTCAGAGTGAATGAGGTAGTCTTTGCCATTGGTTACCCAGTGGTCGATGTGTTTGCTCACTTTGCCTTCAGTTGGTTTCATTTCCCAACCTTCAACGGGTTTACAATTTTTGTCGAAGAGCATAGTTTGCTTATTGTCACATGGCACAAAAAGTCGGAATTCTTGCGGATTGCCATAGTCGAGATATGTAACACCACCAGTAGCAGAATGCTTGAGGTGTATGGGGAAGTGGGCGGTATCGTTGCCATTGCGATCAATCAGATGCACCGATTCTGGCGTTGCAAACAGATATTGCAGTTTGCCATTGCAATAATAGTCTATTTGTGTTACATTGCCGAGTATGCGTCCATCTATCTTCCGACTCCACAAAACAAGTCCGGCAGAATTAATAAGGTGTATCTTATTATTGGCATCTTGCACCAAATATTCTGTTTCTCTTGTATTATGATTTATCACAGCCCAAGGTTGTCCAACAATGACAGTATCTATTTGGCATTGCCAAGAACATTGCTCTTATTGGGTTCATAGAGTGCACTGGCTGTGAGGTATGGCAAGTCGCTTAGGTTTGACAATTGCATACCAAAGCCATAGAAGTCAGATATGGCATTGAGATAGTCAACTGATGTAGTTGTATCGATATTGGCAGTAATGCTGCGCATAGCTTTGCTGCTACAATAGATAAATGAGATATTTTCTGACGAAAAGTTGTTGCGAAACGATCTAAAATTGGCGTCGTTAGCATAGGTTCGATTCTGCAAGCGCTCTGTGAGTGTTTGCTTCAGCACACTAAGTGTATCGGCAAACATAAGAGTATTTTCGTAGCGCAGATAATATTTGTGTGGAACATAGCCATATATATCGGTAAGGAAAAACATATTGGCTGTATCAGGAAAGGCTTCGTAGATAGGTATTGATATTGATGGAATGGGCGACACTACGTCAGCCTCTTGTGGCGCAGGTTTGTTGCGTAGCTTACTTATAATATTATTGAGTTCGCCTTGCGATATGGTGCCATTTTTTTCATTGACTACCAAACATACTTCGCCATCTTTACCTATCGACTCATTGAAGGCAAACAATGCCATTTCGCCCTCAAATACCTTTGCCATCTCACTCTCAACATCAATGCCTACTGCATTTTTCACATCAAGACACTGACGCTGATAGCCATCCCACCTACCATCTATCTGTAGCTGATGCACATATTGTTCATCGGCAGAGCCACGCTTACTTGCAGCAACCGCATAGAACAATTGTGCACTTGAAGGTATCATATTGTCAATGCCAAAGGCTGATGGCTTATGTTGCGCCATGACGGTAAATATGGTTGGCTTACCAGATATCAGAAAGCCATTGGCATTTATCATTTGCGAAGAGATGTCCATATCAAGTTCGAGCCAATTGCCCCATGCTGACATAGTGCGAGTGATTGGGTCAAATATAGCAAGGCTATCCATTGAGGCTACATTGACAAATACTGATAGTGGCACCGAAGGCGATGTTGTACGCTCGAGGGTACCAAAGCACTGGTCGTCGGCAAGGACGGGCTGATTTTTGAGCAATACGCTTCGGAGCAATTCAGCATCATCGGTAGCAAAGAGGCATTCATTATTTATTGTAAGGTAGAAATGCAGAGAGTGCAGGTCAGCTGAGAGTACATTGTGCCCATCGAGCGAAAGACGTGTGGTGCTAAGTGCTGCAGCTTGTTCTACAGCATCTATTATGGTTGTGCCATCAAGATAGTTTTCGAGCGGAAAGACTAAGAGCGTTTTACCCACAGTGTCAGTGGGCTGAGCATGATATGATATATATACGGTGCGGTTGTAGATATATTCGCTACGTGCTATAGAGTCTATAGCAGTAATGGCGTTGTTGATAACCGATGAAACAACATCGGCAAAAAAGAGATTGCTATAGTAGCTACTGTATTCGGTTGTTGCAACTGTTTGCTTATAGGCATTGATGCCATTTATCTTCAGTACTATGGCTGCCGACGATGGTATGTGGCATAGCGGATTGTTATCGTTGTAGTGCCTATTGATATTGAGCCACCCAACAACCGCTGCAGTTATTGCTAATAAAACTGCTGCACCTATGGCATACCACCTTTTTTTCATTATGCTAACTGATTACATATTTAGCAAGCGAAAACAATATATATATAAGTATAGTGAGCGCAATTCCGCCAAAACCCAACAGAGCTACTGACACTATGGCTATTGCTATGAGGGCAAAACGTAGTTCGTTGCCTTGCCACGTAAGGTGTTTGACTTTGAGCGAGAACATCGGCACTTCGCTCACGAGCAACACGCAGAAGATAAATATCATAGTTATCAGCATCCAAGGGCGAAGCCAATGGAAGAGCGACAGATGTTCTGTTATAAAACATATCAGCGAGGCGGTAAAGAGCCCTGTAGCTGTAGTGGTGAGACCCAAGAAGTTTTCAGTTTGACGCTCATCGAGGTTAAACTTTGCCAATCGCAATGCGGCAAAAACGCCAAGCACAAATGGCGACACTACCCAAAACAATTGAGTTGGCGACAAATGATAAATATTGATATACCAGTCGTTACTAACCAAATACTTCATATAGGTAGAGTATATGGCAGCTGGTGCGATACCAAACGAAACAACATCAGCAAGTGAGTCGAGCTCTTTGCCGATAGGGCTACTAACGCCAAGCAAGCGAGCAACAAAACCATCGAAGAAGTCGAAGATGGCACCTGCAAATATCAGCATAGCAGCCTCAAATAGCAATCCGCTGACTGCACATACTACAGCCATTATGCCACAAAAGAGATTGAGTGAAGTAATAGTGTTGGGGATATGTCTTTTTATTTCCATTTTTTACGCAACAGTATCTATACTTTTTGATTTATACGGCAAAGATAGATAATTAACTTAAGTTTCGCAAGTAGAAATGTACTGCAAACATATTTCCAAACACGGCTTTTTCATTAGTCTTTTACTTTTTCTTTCCGCAAGAAAAAGTAACAAAAAGAACTCATCGCTGTTGCCACTCCGCTAAAAATTATCTTCGCTCCGCTAAACGATTTTAACTCGCTTCGCTCAAACAGAAAATCGTTTCGGGCGCTTCGCTACGATA